>JAGLYS010000308.1 GCA_023132105.1 Caldifarciminota bacterium | reverse complement strand
CACGGATTTTCAGTCCGTTGCTCTACCAACTGAGCTACCTCGCCACACAAACGAACACGGGACACGGCCAGCGCAAATGGTGGGCGGAGCAGGACTTGAACCTGCGACCCCCTGCGTGTAAGGCAGGTACTCTCACCAGCTGAGCTATTCGCCCTTAATGCAAGGGTAAAATAACATAAAGAATTATATTTGTCAATAGATTGGAAATGGCAAATTCGTCCAATTTGAGTTTAATATTAAGGAGACGCAAAATATTGCGTCTCTACAACAAATTGCTTTATTGGCACTTGACAAATAGAATAATATTTGTTATTTAATGTATTCCCCTAACATAATTCCCCCCCTTGGTGGAGGAGTGCTTTTTGCACTCCTCCATATGTATTGTCTATTTTTCTTATAATTATATAATTTTAGGGAATAGATTATATCTATTCCATTGCCAAAAAAAATAAAGTGTAAAATCAATATCAGATAGATGTCCTGACTTATTATTCATTTGAAATGAAATATAGTATATTTCCCTTGCCCTTAATGAGAAAATTATAGAAGTTTCTTTAATTCACTAAGCTCTGAGTTTGTAAGGGGTCTATACTGTCCAAGTTTCAATTCACCCAATTTAATAGGACCAAACTCTATTCTTTTAAGCCAGAATATTTTATTGTTAAAGAGCTTTACGGAATTTCTTATCTCTCTGTTTTTTCCTTCTTTTAATTTTAAAATATAATAGGGACCGGCTTTTGTTTCTTTCAATTTGAATATATCGGTGAATTTGTAAAATTCATTATTATATCTGATCCCATGTTTGAATTTAAGAATATTATTGTTTGATAGATCATATTTTAAAAGCATTGCATAAACTCTTGTAATCCCATGTCTGGGGTGAGTCAGTTTCTCAATCAGTTCTCCGTCATTCGTAAACATAAGTAAACCTTCGGTGTTTATATCCAATCTGCCAACATATTTTAAATGTTTGAGCTTCCCCGGTAAGAGTTCATAAACATTTCCTCGCATTGATTCATTTCCTTTTGAACATACATAACCACGAGGTTTATTAAAAATAAAATATTCATATTTTTTTGTTTTTAGTATTTTATTTCTATATTTAACAATATCTTTACCCAATTCAATTGTCAGTCCGGGTTCCGTAATTAAAACATTATTTACCTTGATTGCTCCGGATTTAATAATATCATCAGCTTTTCTTCTCGATGCTATACCGCATAGACTAAGGTATCTGTTTAATCTCATCTTTTCCATATTTACCTGCTTTAATAATACATATAGGGGTTAATTGGTCTTCTTGTCCCATAGGATTATCTTTCATAAAATCTTCGATCCATGATTTGTTAATTCCTTCCGAGTAGCCTACAGCCCATGATCCTCCGATATCATTAACATCCATAATTGCAAACCGTAAATTATACTTATTCTTTAAATTATTAGCAATCTTATGTGGGTCTTTTGGTCCCATAATTACATATTTGTCAAAAGGGGGGACAGGAGATGTGTGAGCAGCATCTATCATAGCTGCATCTTTACCTGCTACTCTATAAAAATCTCCTTTCCTTCCGAAGAATCTCGTAATTCCTCCAATAACGGATGCAATAAATATTCTAAAACTACCTGCTTCATTAATAGCACATTGCATTGTTGCAGGACTCCTAAGTCCGATTCCATATGAAACCTTTCGTACTCTTTTCCATAGGAATTTGGCTAATAAACCGATTTCTATTTCATCTTCCGGAATAGCCCTTCCCTGTAATATCGCAATAATACTTTCGCTAAATATTACAATATCTTCACTGTCAGCAAAGGGGAGTATATAATGCTTTATAATATCATCTATTAAATCATTCTTCGTTATTATATGAGTCCTGATTAAATATCTTTGGGGTCTCTCTATCGAATTCATCCCAGATCTCCTTTGCAATTATTTTAACATCGTCCAAATCCTTAAAGCCAAAATATTCTAAAAATTGATTTGTCGTTCCATATAACATTGGCTTACCGGGTAAATCGGATTTCCCAAGTGCTTTAATCAGATTTCTATTTAAAAGTGTTTTCATAACCCCGTCACTTGAAACCCCTCTGATATTTTCAATTTCATGCTTTGTTATCGGTTGTTTATAGGCAATAATTGCGACTGTTTCAAGAGCAGAAATCGAAAGATTTGGTAATTCCCTGTCTATTTTTAATAATTTTATAGTTTCAGCATATTCAGGATTAGTATATATCCTATAACCTTTTGCTATCTTTCTGATTTCAAAAGAGTGCTCAAAATACTCTTCATTCAACTCTTTTATAGTATCTCTAATCGTAACAACCGAGTCAATCCCAAGTACTCGTTTGAAAGTATTCATAGAAACAGGGAAATCAGAAGCAAACAAAATAGCTTCAATATATCTTTTAATGTCTTTTTCCATATAACCTACCTTTAAATTGATCTCTAATATTTTTATCAAAAACAGATATGAAAAGCAAGTAAATAATAGTAAATGCAACTATATCCGTAAAAACTCCTAATGCTTCAAGTATCTTCGTATTTTGCGAAAAAAGAATAATATTTCGTTTGAATAAGAAAAATAAACAACCTGTAAGCAGTGATGATAATAGTGGTGGTAGTCCATTGGTAAAAAATTCTTTAAATGGAAAATGAAAGAAATGTTTTGAAAAAACAGCAGTAAGTATGGTAAAATTTAACAATGAACCTAAACTAATAGCAAGGGCAAGGGAACGAACCTGTAGAAATTTCAATAGGGATACAGCAATAAGTATGTTGAAAATTACGGTGATTATACTTGCAATCATTGGGAGTCTTGCCTCTTTGAAAGAGTAATATATACCGGATAAAACCTTTCCTGCCCCCATAGCGAAAAGGCCAATTGCATATAGCTGAAGAATCTGAGCGGTAAGAATAGTCGAAGATCTTGAAAAAGCTCCATGTTCATATATTAGCTTTACAATATCATAGCTATCAACTATCAAAAATACCGCAGATGGTAAGAGGAGAAGGGACAACATATGAAATGATTTGATCATTGTTTTTCTAATCCTGATATTATCATTCTTAGCACTTTCAAGGGAAGCTCTCGGTAGAGAAACAGCAAATATGGAAACCCCGAATATGCCAAGAGGTAATTGCATCAATCGGAAACCATAAGAGAGACATGATATACTTCCCTCTTCTAAAAAAGAGGCTATGAAATTATTTACAAGGAACATAAGTCCATAAGATGCAGTCCCGATTACCATAGGAATCCAGAGCTTTAACATTCTGATAAAATCCGGATCCGAAAAATTTATAAATCTTGAAAATCTAAATTTTTCTTTAAATGCAATAGGAAGTTGAAAAATAAATTGAAATATACCACCGAGAACAACTCCTATTGCTCCTGAATAGATAATTGCAAATGAGTGCTTTTTGAAAATGGGAACCAGAATAATTATAGATAATATGATTGTTAAATTCCAAATGGAAGGGGAAATACCGGTAATGGTAAATTGCTTGTTAATATTCAAGAATCCCATAATTATCGAAGAAAGAGTAATGAAAATCAGAAATGGGAATATCATTCTCATCGTACTTATCGCAAGGTGATATTGATAAGGGTTTTTAAGAAATCCCGGAACAAATATTTGTATTAGAAAGGGAGTTATCAATATCAATATACCTGTAATAATAGTTATTGCAAAAAATACATTATTTAATATCAATCCTGTAAATTTACCAGCACTACCTTTCCCTTCACTATTATATTTTTCAGCACATATTGGTATAAATGAAGCGCTAAGACTACCTTCCGAAAAAAGATCCCTGAGGAAGTTAGGTATGTTAAAAGCAACCCTGAAAACATCCATAAGCATCCCTGCCCCGAAGAATTGAGCATAAATAATCTCTCTGATAAGTCCGAGTGCTCTTGTAAATGCAACACCGGAACCATATGAAAAAACATGAAATGAGAATTCACTTTTTTTCATTTTTTAATATCCTACTGTATTCAATGATTGATTTAAAAATGTTCAGTTCATTCGATCCTTTAAGAGCTTTGAAATACTGTTTTATTAAATTGTGATCTTCCCTTTCAACGGGACCAGTAAATTTATGGAATTTAAAATATGCCTCTAAGCTTGTCGAAGAAAGTGATTTTAAAATAATATTGGAATCTTCATCATTTATTGTAAATTTCTTCATAATATTATTGGCAGCAAAGAGGAGAATTGTAATAAAATTGCTGGCAATCATTGCTGCTGTATGATAGAGAATATTTCTATTTCTAATAGTAACTACATTTATATGCAATTCCTTTTCGATATGTTTTATCGTTTTGCTTTGCTCGGATGTAAATACTATTTTTTCGATAAAACCCACATCTAAGATAGGGCAGGGGAAGGATGCTGCCGGATGTAGTGTGAAAACATTATTTCTTTTCGGTTTATATGAACCTGAAAACAATATGATTGGAATACCACTTCTCCCTATTATTTTTTGGACAATATTGTCAATCGAATACTCTGGAATTGCAAGAAAAACATAATCCAGTGAATCTATAAATGAATTAAAATTTTCCGTAAAAATATTTTCCGGCATAGAGGAATAATATTCCTTTTTGGTTTTTATATTTCTTGTAAATATTTTGACAGATATATTATTTTTATATAAATAGTATCCAATAGTTAGACCGACATTCCCTGCCCCTATGATGCCATATTTCATAGCGTATCCTTTATATGCAGACCTATTCTTGAAAAATGATAATTTATTCTTTCAATAGCGGATATCATATCAAGATGTATTGCAGAAGTTTCGATAGTTTGCTTGATATCCAGGCTGATTCTTTCCAAATGCCTTCTATGATAGTTATTGAGTTTTTCTCCTCCCAATGCCCGTCTTTTAATCAATTCATCGGTTAAATTCTTATCCCGTGTAATTATTGAATTCATTGCCATACTATATGTTTCAAGAATAAAATCATAGAATTCCAATAAGTCTTGTTTTCCCTCATCAGATAAGCATAAATTTCCCTTTATTAGCTTATTCATTTGAGCCATAAGGGTTTTACTTATTACATCGCCTACATTTTCAAATTCATTTATAATATAAAGAAATGAAATACCTTTATTGTTCATTTTATCAGAAATTTCATTCTTTGTAATTTCCGTAATATATTTTGTTATTTTATCGACAAGATTATCGACAACATCATCATTTGCTATAATTCGTTTTCTTAACCCATTCTCATATGTTTTTATAACCTTCTTACTTTTCTTTAACATCTTGCCGATAATATCTCCGGTTCTGATAATTTCTCTCTGTGCATGTCCTATAGCAATTTCAGGTGTGTCAATTATTGAATTATCAAGATACTTTGTTATCATTTCAGGTTTATTCTTATTATCTCTTATAATAAGTTTTATAAATTTTGCGAAAGGTTTCGAAATAATAAGGAATAAGATCGATGCTATAAGATTAATCAGTGTATGGAAATTAGCAATTTGCCTTGCTGTGTTATGAGAAGTAATAGAAACAATCTGTGCAAGGAAATTGAGTGCAAAGTATGCGGAAATTACCATTATTAGTTTGAATACAAAATTAGAGATTGCTGTTCTTTTAGATTCGGGATCGGCAGGTATACTTGCAAATAAAGCAGTAGAGCTTGTGCCAAGGTTGGCTCCGAGAACGATTATAAAAGCTGAATTTATAGGGAGAACTTGTTCGATTGCAAGCAATATCGAAATTCCGATAGTTAAGGCACTTGAATGCACAAGGGCTGTAATAATAAAACTAATTAGAAAAAGTAAAAACAGATGACTTTGTAGGGAGATAAACATATTCGTAAACCATGGCATATTCTTTATGGGGAAAATCGCACCTGACATTATACTAATTGCAAAGAAGATAATTCCGAAACCGAAAATTCCTCTCCCGATATAGTGAATTCTTCCCTTTAGATTCATAAGTATAAATCCTCCGAGAACAATAAGGAGAGCATAGTCATAAATGTTAAAAGCAAGAATTTGGACAGTTAATGTGGTACCGAGGGAAGCACCGAGGAGAACCGCTATATTTTGAGTAAAAGAAATAAGCCCGGCATTTGCGAGGCTTACAAGCATTACAGAAAGAGCAGTGCTCGATTGAAGCAGAAAAGTTAATCCCATTCCCGAAAGATATGCTTTGCAAGGACTGGATGTATATTCCCAGAGGAAATGTTTCAATCGTTCCCCTGCATATCTCTTTAATCCATTTGCACTATATTTCAATCCGAAAAGGAAAAGGGCAAATCCCCCGAGTATTTTAATTATAAGGATTACTAACCAACCTTTCTTTACTGCATTTATCTTAAAATCAATAGAGGTCGATTTACCTTTGTATTTTGTAAATGCAGATATGATGTATCTGCCTTCCGAATTAGGTATTCTCAATTCATATTTTACATTCCCGAAGTTATCGGTAGTATAAGCCGTATCCTTCAGTTGTATCAGTTCAGGTCCGGAGACACATATGAACTTAATAGGGAGATTACCAATAGGGATTCCCAAAGAATCCGTTGCTGTTAATAAAAGCGGTTTATTTAATTCGTTTCTTGTATATGTTATCTGATTATCACCGGAAATATTGCGTCCATCAGGACTAATTGCATGGTTCAGGTTAATACCATAGGAAAAAATTGGCAACAGTATTAAAAGAAAAATAATCCTTTTCATTTTATTTTAACCTATAAAAAAATGTCAATTTCCCTTTTTGAATACCGGAACCGGGAAGAGGAGCGAATTTCCATTTCTTTGCTGCATCAAGTGAAATTTCATCAAAAGGAACCCCGCCTTTCTTTAAAATATTTGTCATAATAATTTCACCTTTTTCGTCTACTGATATCTCTATCGTTACATCAGTATTAATATGATAATCTTCAGGATAAGTCGGAATATATTTTACAATTATCCTTCGAGTATTTATAATACCGCTGAGTTCATAAATCCTATTTCTCTTTTCTGCTCCTGCTCTGGAAATAGTTGAAATCTCTTTGCCTATACCGGGCAATACTATTTTTTCTTTCTTTGCTTCGATTACATTAAGAGGAATTATATTCTTTTTTTCATCAAAAATTTCAGGTGATTCCATTTCATCTTCCTGAATAAGTTCATTTTCATTGTGTATAATAGGGAGATCGATGTTTTCTGTAGTATAATTGTCTGGCAATACTTCTCCGGGTCCCATTATATCCTCGGAAGTATGCATACTAACTTCGAAGAAAGTTTCTGTTCTTACGGTAATATTCTTATTGATGTTAACATTCCAGAATAATATCATAACTATAATATGTATTAGTATGGATATTAAAATCGCTTTTTTCATTATTCCTCTTCAGGGATAAATTTCGTGGCTATTAATAATTTTTCTGCACCGGACTTTCTTGCATAATCCATAATTTCCACTATTCGTCCTAATTGCATAATTTGATCTGCTCTGATGATTACCCCTTTTTCTGTGGTTTGTGAAATAGCCCCGGATCAGTCTTCAATAATATTATCCAATGATGTCTGATGGTCGTTAATATATATCTCTCCATTTATAGTAACTGTAATAATTACATTCTTTTCGCTTAAAGCATGATGAGCCGATGATTTCGGGAGGCCTACCTTTATACCTGTCTGTGCGACATAAGTTGATGTAAGAAGAAAAAATATTAGTAACAATAGAACGATATCAGCTATCGAGATGGGGGAGATAGATGGTTTTGTTTTATAACTTGATTGTAAAACCATTATTATTCCTCTTTACTTTCTTTGAATGTAAGCAATAGAGATATAAGCTGGTTAAAATTTGATATTTTTCTTTCAAGTTTTGCAACAAGTACATTATAGAAGAAAAGGGTAATAATTCCCACAGTAAGTCCGAGAGCCGTTGTTATTAAAGCTACCCATATTCCACCTGCCAAATCGGAAGCATTAACAGTTCCTCCAAGACTTTGTATCTTCATAAAAGCCTGAATCATACCTGCTACTGTTCCAAGAAACCCTAATAGGGGGGCAACTGATGCAATTGTAGATAACCAATCAAACCCCTTTTCAAACATCTTAATTTCATCGTAAGCTGTGGTTGTCATTATCTCTTTTATTACCCCTTTAGTGTTATTCGAGTTTTTAATACCATAAATTGCAATCCTTGCTTCTGGTATTACCAAATACTTTCTACAAAGTGATTCCAACTCTTCCATATTTCCTTCTTCAATGTAGTTTTCATAGAGATTTATAAATTCATTTGTAATCTTTGCCGATTTTCCGAAGTATCGAAATCTCTCTATTATAATAGCAATAGCAACTATGGAAAGTAAAATTATTATATACCCTACTATGCCGCTTTTTAGCAATAATGCAAGTAAATTCATATCTCCTCCTATATTTTAAATGTAAATAATAAGCCCAAATTTCTTCCTTCAACAGGTATTATATCCGTGTATTGGATAGATCTATTTATAATATTATCAAGATAGATTTTAATATGTAAATTTTTAATATCTTTTTCTAAAGATATGTTTATATCAAATGAATTTGGATTGAGATTGTTATTTATATCCTTATTTATGAAGTCAAGATATAAATCGAAATTCAATAACAGTCCGTATGGAATACCTATGGAATTAAGCATCGATATATTCAATAAGTAATGATCCGGCAAATAATCATATTGAGTCGATATGCCGTTATTAAATGTGTATTTCAATTTACCATTGTAATGCTTGTCAGTATAATTAAGATATATTCCCAAATTGGAATAATGAACATTTGTGAGAATAAATACTGAATATGTAGTATCATTATAAACGGTAAGAAGTGAATCTGCATAATAATAACTTCCATCCATTCCTATTTCTAATTTACTCAAATTATAGAATATATTAACGGATATATTATTTTTATAATTTGTTACAAAGCTCCGGAGATTGGATGCAAATGGATAGGTGTTATATAAACGATGTGATGTTGTAATATCTTTGTTCATTCTATAACCTATTCTATACCCAAATCCGTTATAATTCATTGAAAGTAATGCTTCTATATGAGGTGTTAAAGATGAAAACGGATAAACCGAAAATCCAAGCGATAGTATGTTGTTATATATTTCAGGGAAATTTGCAATCAGTCCAAGAGACACAAACCTGTTTAGTGTATCCCAAAATGCATCATAATTAATTTTATAATTGAAATTATCTCTATTGGAAACATATTCTCCGTTGAAATCGAATGAATAATTATTATCCAGTTTAGAGAGAGAGGATTTAAAATAGTATGAATCGAACGATATATTTGCACTGTTGTGTATAATTCCATTATATTGTGAAATATTATTGTAATCATAAGAAAAATTAATATTGCTACATTGTAAAATATTCAGGGCAACACCGGATTTTATACTCAAATGCTTTGTAGAAATGTACATATTCCCATATCTGTACTCAGGTCTGTGCCACTTAATGTTAAAATATGACGGTAAGTTGTATAAATCTCCCTGAAGCAGTATATAAATTAATTCTGTAGGATTATTTGAATAATTCATACCTACGGATACTTTTAAGGAATAATAATATTTAAGGTATGATTCTATATC
>JAGLYS010000307.1 GCA_023132105.1 Caldifarciminota bacterium | reverse complement strand
TATACTTATTTTATTTCAATAAAAGATTATAAGGGCTTAGCAGTGGTCGTTTTTTTTACATTGATATTTATTGTTATTACCAATATTACTTCTATTATAGGTCTTAATAAATTCCCCCTGGCTGCGAGGGATTTAGGAGGAACCTTAGCGATTGAAGGTCAATTTTCTTTAATAGAATTGTACAGAAAAATGGGGATTGCATCTTACGGATTTTTTACTGGATTATCTTTTACTACTCCAGTAATCGTATATCAAATAAAAAACAACAAAGGAAAAATCAGATTTTTGTTTATCATATTGCTTGCTTTAATTTTTTGGGGTTTAATAAAGGCTCAAATAACAGCACCATTATTGCTTGGTACAATAGGGATAATTATTGGATTTGGAGGTACGAAAGAATTCAAGTATTCAATAATTATTGTATTTTTTATCTTATTAATTTTTGTTTTAATTCCAAAATCATATATTTCAGATATTATTGTTGCATCAGCAAACCTTTTTGGTGGAGCTACATTACATAATCATTTAATTGATATAAGTAATGCCATAGATGAGGGAATCATGATGGGAGATACGCATGTTAGTTATCGAGCCAATAGAATACCTTTTTTATTAGAAGAATTTTCAAAAAGTCCGATAATTGGAGGAGGCGAGAGTACAGGACATGTATTTTGGTTAGATCGATTATCTATGTTTGGTCTAATTGGTATTATACCATGGATATTAATATTAATAAGTCAAATAAAACTAAATCTTAAGATTTTAAGCAATGATTACAAATTTTATTATTTGGTTTCAATGTTGCTTTTTGTTAGTTTGGGATTCATGAAGAATGTGGGCGGAAGAGAAATGATGATAATAGTATTTTTTTTAATACCTGGAATTTATTATCTTAAATATCTTAAGAAAACCCGAGCACATCATATAAATAATTTTCAGGAGTAAGTATATGTTTAAAAATAAAATCCTCTTAATAACAGGCGGAACTGGTTCTTTCGGGAATGCCGTTTTAAAACGATTTATCAAAGCGGATAATTTTAAAGGAATTCGCATTTTTAGTCGTGATGAAAAGAAACAGGATGATATGCGTAAGAAATATAATGATTCCAAGATCAAATTTTATATTGGTGATGTGCGTGATTATCAGAGTGTGAAAGATGTTATGCAAGGTGTAGATTTAGTGTTTCATGCAGCCGCTTTGAAGCAGGTTCCTACTTGTGAGTTTTTTCCTATGCAGGCAGTTAAGACCAATATCCTGGGTGCAGAAAATGTAATTAATGCTGCTATTAATAATAAGGTTAAAAAAGTGATTGTACTTAGCACAGACAAGGCTGTTTACCCTATAAATGCTATGGGTATGTCAAAAGCTTTGATGGAAAAGGTGATGATAGCAAAATCACATGATGCAAATATTACTACAATTTTATGCGGGACAAGATATGGTAATGTTATGGCTTCTCGAGGATCTGTAATTCCTCTTTTTGTAGATCAAATTAAAGCTGGGAAACCAATTACAATTACAGATCCAAATATGACTCGATTTATGATGACACTGGATGATTCGGTAGATTTAGTTCTATATGCTTTTAAATATGGAAAACCGGGGGATATTTTTGTGCAGAAGGCACCTGCTTCAACTATACTAAATTTAGCAAAGGCTTTATTGGAATTATATAATGCGAAAAATGAAATAAAGATAATCGGCACGCGACATGGAGAAAAGTTGTTTGAATCACTGATAAACAGAGAAGAAATGATAAAAGCTATTGATTTAGGTGGATATTATAGAATCCCTGCAGATACCAGAGATTTAAATTATAATCTTTATTTTTCTGAAGGACAAAGCGATGTTTCTAAAGTAGTTGAATACACTTCTCACAATACTGAAAGGTTGGATTTGGAAGGAATAAAAAAACTTTTATTAAAACTCGATTTCATACGAGAAGATGTTAAATAAATCCACGGATTACGCGGACAACACGGATAATAAAATACATAATAAAAAAATTCCGTGAAAATCCGTGCAATCAGTGTAATCAGCGGACAAAAAAGGATTTTATATGATGAAAATAGGTATTACCGGGCAATCAGGGTTTATGGGAACTCATCTCTATAATTACCTTGGGTTGCAGAAAAATGTAGAACGAATAGAATTCAAAGATAATTATTTTGAAAATGAAGAAAAACTTAATGAATTTGTTGTTCAATGTGATGTGATTGTTCACCTGGCTGCAATGAACAGGCATAATGATCCACAAGTTATTTATAATACTAATATAAAACTTGTAAAACTTTTAATTTCTGCAATGGAAGAAACTAATTCAACTCCCCATGTAATATTTTCATCCTCTACTCAGGAAGAAAGAGATAATCCGTATGGATTATCCAAAAAAGAGGGAAGAAAATTATTTATTGAGTGGGCAAAGAAGAATAATGCATTATTTACAGGTTTAGTAATTCCAAATGTTTTTGGACCTTTCGGGAAACCTTTTTACAATTCTGTGGTTTCTACATTTGCTTATCAAATTACGCACAATGAAGCACCTGCTATTGAAGTAGATAATGAAATGAAACTAATTTATATTCTGGATTTGGTTAAGAAAATTTATGAAACAATAATTAATAAAGAATATAAAGATGAGTATTTGATTGATTATACAGGAAGAGCAAAGGTGACGGAAATTTTAGAAAAATTTAAATATTATCAAAACACTTATACTCTAAATGGAATTTTCCCAAAATTAGATAACTATTTTGATTTATGTTACTTTAATACATTCAGATCATATTTGGATAGTGATTATTTCCCTCGTAATTATACTTTGCACACAGATGAACGAGGTTCTTTTGTAGAGATCACAAAAACTTTAGGACAGGGACAATTCTCCTTTTCGACTACCAAGCCAGGTATTACTCGTGGTAACCATTTTTATACAAGAAAGGTTGAGCGGTTTGCTGTAATTAAAGGAGAAGCTTTGATTCAGCTCAGGCGTATCGGAACTAATAAGGTTATTGAATATAAACTTAGTGGAGATACCCCTGGTTATGTTGATATGCCTGTTTGGTATACGCATAATATAACAAACATTGGGAAGAATGATTTATTTACGCTATTTTGGACTAATGAATTTTATGATCCCGAAGATCCAGATACATATTATGAAAAAGTTTAGTCCACGGATTTCGCAGATTATCGCGGATAATTGAAAATATTATGTCTAAATTGCTTTTTGAAGAAGAAACATATAAGGTTATTGGTGCTTGTATGGAAGTGCATAAAATTTTAGGTAATGGCTTTCTTGAACCTGTTTATCAGGAAGTTTTAGCAAAAGAGTTTGGCTTACAAGGCATACCATTTGAAAGAGAGAAGCGAATTACAATTTCATATAAGGGTGATATTTTGAACAAGCAATACTTAGCTGATTTTGTATGCTTTGATAAAATAATTGTCGAGCTGAAAGCTCTGTCTGCTTTATCATCAGAGCATGAATCACAATTGTTAAATTATTTGAAAGCCACTGGCTGCAAAGTTGGTTTATTAGTGAATTTTGGAGAGAAATCGTTTAAGTATAAAAGAATGATTCTAACTAAAAAATAGTCCGCGGATTACGCGGACAACACGGATTGAATAAATAATTAAAAAAATAAATCTGTGGTAAT
>JAGLYS010000306.1 GCA_023132105.1 Caldifarciminota bacterium | reverse complement strand
ATCATCGTACATCCGGATAATTTCCCAACACCAATGAAAGAGGTAAATCGTATTCTATGGATTATCTTTGCAATAGGAATTGCAAGCTTGATTTCATACCTTTACCCCGGGATGAGAGGATATATGAACCTGCTATTCGAATATATATTGAGAAAAGAATATTTTTCCTTTATTACTGAAAAGGATTATAAATTCTTTAGCAAGTTCAGGACAGGTGATCTTGTTACCAGATTGACTGATGATATAAGTGATTTTCCAAAAATATCATGGTTTTTATGTTCGGGTATATTTAGAGCATTCAATTCATCTATCAAGATAGTATTTTGCTTACTTGCTATGTTCTATTTAAACTGGAAACTTACATTATTGTCTATAATTCCTCTACCAATAATGGTTCTTGTGTTTTATATAACATCCGAGAAATTATATTCTACATTTAAAAAGAATCAGGAATCTATTAGTGAAATAAATAATCAATTAGAGCTAAGTTTTTCAGGTGTGCGAATAATTAAGTCATTCGTATGTGAAAATAAATATAACCGTTTTTTTTCCATCGCTTTGAATAAACGTTTTCATACAGAGATGAAGGTAGTTAAACTGAATACCATTATGAATCTTATATATGAATATGTCGATCAATTCGCACAAATTGGGGTTATCCTATTTGGAGGATATATGGCTGTAAAAGGAGAAATCACAATTGGAACATTCTATGCCTTCTACAGTTATCTCTCAATGCTGATATATCCTATTCTTGATATTCCTCAACTATTTGTATCAGGAAAGCAAGCATTCGTAAATATTGACAGGCTTGAAGAAATAAAAAACTTTCCTACAATAAATAAAAAGAATAGAGGTAAAATAAAAATAGATAAGATTGAGAATATACAATTCAAAAATATCACATTTTATTATGAAACAAGAAGAGAATCCGTTTTAAGTAATATAAATTTCAATTCTTCAAGAGGAGAGAAAACACTCATACTGGGACCTATAGGATCCGGGAAAACAACAATTTTAGGTCTTTTAACAGGGATTTTACCCGTTGAAAAAGGGGAAATCCTCATAAACAATATTCCCTTGAAAAGCATAGATATAATAAAATTTAGAGACAAGATAGGATATGTTCCTCAGGAACCATTACTTTTTTCCGGTTCCATCAAAGATAATATAATGTTTGGCAACAAAGAACTGAGTGATAAACAGATAGATGATATAATAGATATTGTACAGATGAGAGATGAAATAAATAAATTCAAAGATGGAAATATGACACTTGTCGGACAAAAGGGAATGAGTTTGTCCGGCGGACAAAAACAGCGGATTGCTATTGCAAGGGCTCTTGCAAAAAAACCCGAAATTCTTATCCTGGATGATATTACCGCAAGTCTTGATGCAGAAAATGAGGAAAAACTATGGGGAGATATAGATATGGTATTCAAAAATATTACCTGTTTTATCGTATCACACAGGCTTTCTACAATTAAATATGTAAATAATATTATCTTTCTTGATTCGGGAAGTTTAGTAGGACATGGAAAACATGAAGAATTAATGATAAAATATCCCGAATATAAAAATTTCATTTATGAACATTTAAGAAAACGGGAATAGATATTAAAATTGTTTAAATTTCTACTGTAGTACAACCGGCACTACCAGGTCCTTCATCAGGATAAAAGGATATTACTCTACGATCCTCTTTTAAGAATTTAGATATTGCATTCTTTAGTGCCCCAGTCCCCATTCCGTGTATAATTCTAAATTTACTTACACCTGATATTATTGCATCATCAATATATTTATCCACTGCATCAATACCTTCAACCACTCGATTCCCTCTTAAATCAAGATCATATGAAAGCTCTCTATCTCGTGAAATTTTAATTGTCACATTCTCTGTCTTTTGTTCCTTATTCTGTAATATCTCACAAATCCTTGTCCTTGGGACATTGTATATTATACCATTAAACTCAACACTTGCTTTCTTCCTGTTAAAATCCTTGATTATGCCCGTTCCGTCAATATTTTCAATCCTTACATAATCTCCGATTTCTATATTCAATAGATCATCTGTTTTAATTTCCTTTTCAACTAACGGTTTCTTCAAAATTTCTCTTGCCTTTATAATCGATTCCTTTGAAGCATTGCTTTCTTTTATTTCCTTAACAAGTTTTTCGATTTTCTTCCTTGAATTATTTACCAATTTATTACTTTCTGATTTCGCATATTCAATAATAGATTTTGCCTCTTCCTTTACCCTTCCCAATTTTATTTCATATTTCTTACTCAATGATTCATAAAAACTGATTTTTTCATCAAGTAATTTTTCTTTTACCTCTATTCCTCTCAACTTTTCTTCAAGAACAATAAAATCCGTTTCAAATCCTTCTTTTTGGACACCCATTTCTTTTTCTGCAATATCTATAATATCATCCCTAAATCCTACCATCCTTGCAATAGAAAATGCATATGAAGAACCGGGGACACCTTCAAAAAGGCGATAAGTAGGAACACTTTTTTCAATATCAAACCCCATAGCTATATTTAAAGCATTATTATTTTCAATGGCAAATTGTTTTAATTCATCATAGTGAGTTGTAACAAAGATTTTGGCACCCATTTTTTCAAGTGTTTTCAATGTTGCTATTGCAAGAGCTGATCCCTCTTTTGGGGCTGTTGAAGAACCAATCTCATCGAGCAGGACAAGTGAACTGCTTGTTGTTTGATGTATAATCTCCTTTAAGTGAAGCATATGTGAAGTAAATGTTGATATACTTTCAACAACAGATTGTTCATCCCCAATATCCGCAAATATATTATCGAATATTGGAAGCTTAGTTCCATTCTCTGCGGGAATAGGTATGCCGGATTGAAACATAAGCGAAAATATCCCAATTAACTTTATTGTTGCGGTTTTCCCGCCTGCATTAGGACCACTTATAACAATGATTTTTTTATTTCCTGGAATATTCAAACTGATGGGAATAACATTTTTTCCTGTATAGAGAAGTATCGGATTACGACCATTATTTACAATTATATCATTATTTTCGCTAAATTCAGGTATATTACACTTATAATCCCTGGCATACCTTGCAAATGACAGGTATTTAATAAAATCCTTTACAGTTATCATATTACGGATGAGAGCATCCTTAAATCGGAGTATAAAATGTGTCATTTTAAGCAGTATTTTGTATATCTCCTGTTTCTCTTCAAGCATTAATGTCCGAATATCATTGTTAATTTCGACTGCAAATGAAGGTTCAACGAATAGTGTATTTCCTGTATTTGAAATACCATGAACAACACCTTCTACCTTTGCTCTAAATTCTCTGTTTACAGGGATTACATATCTCCCTTCTCTAATGGTTATGATTTCATCCTGCAGTTCGTTTTTATGCTTTCTAACATAACTTGAAAGTCTTTTATTTAGTATTTCCTCCTTTTGCTTTAATTGTTTTCTTAAAAATTTAATTAAAGGAGAAGCTGAATTTTTAATTTCAAACTGGTTATCAAAAACCTTCTCTATCTCTTTTTTAATTATTGAAAACTCTTCAATATTTAAAAGAAGATTTGCGAGATTGGAATATTCATCTTTAATCCTGATGCCGATATTATATAAATCCGAAAAGTATTTATTCATATTGTATATTACCTTTATCTCATACGGTGCAAGAACTACGGATTCTCCCCTGTCGGCAATAATGTTCGATATATCTTCTATATTATTATTAATAATATCGGAATCGATTTCCAATAAATTCATAATATCTTTAGTAATCAAAAATTTATTTTCAATATCAGATCTTTTCTTCGAAAATTCAGGGGTTCTAAATAGGATTTTTTCTGGCCAATATTGCTTAATTATTTCCAGAATTTGGTTGTATTCTAATGTTTCCCGTGTCGTTTTTCTGTACATTTTCAATCAACTTCGATTCTTTTATTTTTTTGTATGATATACCCCAGTATGTTTTTATATAGGGTAGATATTTTTCCGTTGTATTTATTGCAAATGATTTATCTGTCGTTTTTTTCGTTGCATTATAAATCGGTTTCCACATCAATATTGAATAAACCACTAATAATATTATTGCTGTTTTCAAAATACCAAGCCCCATGCCAAGTAAACTATCGACAATTCCCAATAGTGTTATATTGATAATTCTCTTAAATACAATAAAAAACATATAGAATAATATTGTCCCCCCTATAAGAATTGTTAGAAAAGAAATAAACTGCACCAGTCCCTGGTTTAAACCTTGTATATAATTTGCAAGTATTAACGAAAATGGCTTAGAAAATATATAGGCGAATATTAGAGAAACGAGAAGACTTATAATAGCTCCTACTTCTCTAATAAAACCTTTTTTATATCCGAAAATAGAAAAACCTACAGTTAGTACAATGAATACTAAATCTATAGGATTCATCAATAATCTTGTGATGTCGTTCTGGGCTTCTTTGTTTTCCTCATTGCATTAAGTAATTTCTTTTTTTTCTTTTCACTCGGTTTCTCATATCTTTGATGTTTTTTTAAGTCACTAAGAATACCAGCGCGCTCAGTTATTCTTTTAAATCTTCTAAGTGCATTTTCAAACGATTCTGACTCTCTAACCTTGACACCTGCCATTAAAATCATCCTCCTATAAGAATATTATGTT
>JAGLYS010000305.1 GCA_023132105.1 Caldifarciminota bacterium | reverse complement strand
ATATGTCTATACCTATCTGCGATATCCTCTTGACATAAAATTTACAGAGTGATATTGTAAAAAAACTTTAAATTGATCCGGAGAGGTCAAAAAGGAGGAAAAGGTGTATAATTCAAAGAAACTCTTGCTTAAAAAAGCAAGGGATTTTTTTATACGGAGGAAAATATGGGAAAGCTAATGGATAATATTGCTATTAAAAGGGCAATTACAAGAATTGCACATGAGATAATTGAAAAAAACAAAGGCACGGAAGACATTATTGTAGTGGGTATACAGAGAAGAGGGGATTTTATTGCAAATCGAATCGCAAAGTTATTAAAAGAAATTGAAGGGAAGGATATTCCAACAGGAAAACTTGATATAACACTTTATAGGGATGATCTTTCATCGATTGCAAATCAACCTGTAATTCATAAGACCGAAATACCTGTTAATATTGATGAAAAAATTGTAATTTTAGTTGATGATGTCCTCTATACAGGCAGAACAATTCGAGCAGCTCTTGATGAATTAATTGATTTTGGAAGACCTAAGAGAATTCAACTTGCTGTTCTTATTGATAGAGGACATAGGGAACTTCCAATAAAGGCAGATTATATTGGAAAGAGTATACCGACAAATACAAATGATATTGTTGATGTTTATCTGAAAGAAATTGATAAAAGAGATGAAGTTATAATTAAAAAGGGGAAATAGAATGAAATGGACAAGAAAAGATTTAATTACAATAGAAGAACTCTCAAAGGGTGAAATCAATTTGATTCTTGACACAGCAGAACCATTTAAAGAGATACTTAGAAGAAATATTAAGAAGGTCCCACCACTTAGAGGAAGAACGGTTCTAAATCTATTTTATGAACCGAGCACAAGAACAGCAGCTTCATTTTCAATTGCAGCAAAAAGGCTATCGGCTGAAATAATGTCCATATCAACTTCTACTTCAAGTGTTAAAAAGGGTGAAACCCTGCTTGATACGGCAAGAAACCTTGAAGCAATGAGGGTTGATATGGTTGTTATGAGACATTCATGTGAGGGAGCTCCAAAGTTTCTTGCAGAACGAATAAATGCTTCCGTCATTAATGCAGGAGATGGTAACCATGAACATCCGACACAGTGCCTACTCGATTTGTCAACTTTAAAGGAAAATGTCAAAACATTTAATGGACTTAAGGTACTTATAATTGGTGATATAAGACATTCGAGAGTAGCAAGGTCAAATATTTGGGGGCTTACGAAATTAGGTGCAAAGGTTTCAGTATGTGCACCTCCTACACTAATTCCGCAGAACATAGATGTATTACCTGTTGATGTATATTATCATTTTGATGAAGCTATAAAAGATAAAGATGTTATTTATTTATTGAGGATTCAAAGAGAAAGAATGAAAAAAGGTTTATTCCCGAGTACAAGAGAATATATGAATCTATTCAGTATGGATAGATCGCGTCTTAAACAAGCAAAGAAAGATGTTATTATAATGCATCCGGGACCTATCAATAGGGGTGTCGAACTTGATGGAGATGTCGCAGATAGTGAAAATTCGGTGATTTTAAATCAAGTTACAAATGGCGTCGCAGTAAGAATGGCTGTTCTTTATCTCTTAAATGGAGGAAATAAGAATGAAAAAATCATTGAATAGATTATTGTTTAAAAATCTTCATATTATAGACATTGAGAATCAATCGTTTATTGATGGTGATATTCTTATTGAAGATGGTAAAATTAATAAACTTGGAAAGATTAAAGATATAGGTGATAATACTAAAATAATTGATTGTAAAGGTATGCAGGCTATTCCGGGTCTTGTAGATATACATACTCATTTAAGGGAACCGGGAGAAGAGTATAAGGAAACAATTAGAACAGCATCAAGATCTGCTGTTAATGGTGGTTTTGTAGCAATATCCGGGATGGCAAATACAACACCAACTGTAGATACTATAGGTACGGTAAAATATATATTGGAACGTGGAAAGGAAATAAATCTTGCTAAAATATATACATATGGTACCGTAACAAAGAACCGTGAGGGAAAAGAACTCTCTGAAATAAATGATTTGGTAAAAGGGGGAATAATAGGTTTATCTGATGATGGAAACACGATTATGGATCCAACAATACTTTTAAGAGCTTTAAGTTATGTCAAGATGTTTGATATCCCAATTGTCCTTCATGAAGAAGATATAAATCTTTCTGAAAATGGTGTAATGCATGAAGGTGATATGCAGACTAAGCTTGGAATGGCTGGAATTCCGGATTTATCCGAAGATACTATTACTTATAGGGACTTGAGGATTGCAGAGTATGTAAACGGAAGGGTTCATATTACACATATTTCTTCAAAGAACACTTTAGAAGTTATAGATATAGCAAAAAGAAGAGGGGTAAGAGTAACATGTGATGTAACACCTCATCATTTACTCCTTAATGATACGAAGATCGAGTGTTTTGATACAAATTACAAAATGAAACCACCTTTAAGATCCGAAGAAGATCGATTAGCTTTAATAGAAAGTATAAAAACAGGATTGATTGATATTATTGCAACGGATCATGCTCCTCATGCAATTTATGAAAAAGAGGTGGAGTTCAATTATGCTCCATTTGGAGTGACCGGACTCGAAACAACATTCCCTGTTCTTTATACAAATTTGGTAAAGAATGATAAAATTACTATTTTTAGATTTCTTGAACTGCTAAATTCAAATCCTGTGAAATATTTTGAAATAGATATTCCTATAGATATTAAAGAGGGTAATGATGCCACATTTATTATTTTCTCGGATGATAAAGAGTGGAAAATAGATACAGATCTTTTCGAATCAAAATCGAGGAACAATGCATTTCTCGGTGAGAAGGTTTATGGGAGAATCGAATATACTATTGTTAATGGGGATATGAAGTTAGAAAAAAGGAAGATAAAGTAGAAAAAAAGGGAGTTTAATCTCCCTTTTTTCTTTTACCATATCTTCTATGAAATTTCTCGACTTTTCCAGCAGTATCAACAAATTTCTGTTTCCCTGTGAAGAAAGGATGACATGCAGAACATATTTCGACATGTAGTTTAGGTACAGTGTCTTTTGTATGTATTTCATTTCCGCATGCACAAGTGACTATACAATCTACATATTTAGGGTGAATTTTATCCTTCATTAGACCTCCGTTAAATTTGCTCTGACATCGATTTCAAAAATTGTTTATTATTTTTCGATAATTTTAGTCTGTCAATCAAGAACTCGATTGCCTCTATACTATTCATTTCGTTTAATAATTTTCTGAGTACCCATATTCTATTTAAATCATTTGTATTATGCAAAAGCTCCTCTTTTCGTGTTCCCGATTTATTTATTTCAATTGCAGGGAATATTCTTCTGTTTGATAATTTTCTATCAAGAACAAGTTCCATATTACCCGTTCCCTTGAATTCCTCAAAAATAACATCATCCATTCTGCTTCCGGTCTCTATAAGAGCTGTTGCAATTATCGTAAGACTTCCACCTTCTTCGATATTTCTGGCAGCACCAAAAAACCTTTTTGGTTTATGTAAAGCATTTGAATCTATTCCACCGGAAAGAGTTTTACCACTGTGTGGAATAACAACATTATGAGCCCGTGCAAGTCTGGTAATGCTATCTAACAGAATTACAACATCTCTTTTTGCTTCTACTAATCTTTTTGCTTTTTCTATAACAAGTCTTGCAATTGCAACATGTCTTTCGGGCGGTTCATCAAATGTCGAGCTTATAACCTCTGCTTGAACTGATCTTTCCATATCTGTAACTTCTTCGGGTCTTTCATCGATAAGAAGAACGATTGGGATCACATCCGGATGGTTTTTTGTAATACTATTAACAAATTTTTGTAAAATAACTGTTTTTCCGGCTCTGGGAGGAGATGTTATCAAAGCTCTTTGTCCCTTTCCGATTGGTGTAAGAAGATCGATAATTCTTGTAGTTACATCATCCTTGGTAATTTCGAGTTTGAGTTTCTCAGTAGGATAAAGAGGTGTAAGATTATCAAACCTGATTCTATCCTTAACTTTCTCCGGAGAATCATAGTTAATTTTATCTATCTTCAAAAGTGCATAATATTTCTCTTTATCTTTTGGTGGTCTTACAAATCCGAAAATTGTATCACCTGTTCTCAATCCGAATCTTTTAATCTGTGATGCTGATGTGTAAATATCATCATTACTCGGGTAATAACTATAGATTGATGAGCGTAAAAACCCATAACCGTCCTGCAAAACCTCTAAAACACCACCACCATAAAAAGATTCTCCGGTATCTTTCTCTACTTCAAGAATGTTTAATATTAAATCCTGACGAGAAAGTTCACTATATCTTGAGATATTAAGTTCTTTTGCTAGTTGGTATAATTCTTTGATTGGTTTAGATTTTAGTTCTATTAAATTCATATTTTTATATATTGGTTAAACTATGAGTAATATACAATAAAATTGTTTTATTGTCAAGTGTTTTTTATGATGAGGAGAGAAAGGGAGAGAATAGGGGGAGAGAGGGAATAGCCACGAATT
>JAGLYS010000304.1 GCA_023132105.1 Caldifarciminota bacterium | reverse complement strand
TGGTTTCTCTTAGTGAAATTCGTGGTTAATTATCCCTGCTCCTTCTCTCTCCCTTTCGTGATTCTCTTCTCTTTCAGTGGTTATTCGTGGCTGGTCTCTCCTCTCTCCCTCTCCAAAAGTAATTCTATTTTTTCCTCCAAAATTTTAAAATTCCTTTCCCATTGATATTTCTCCGGATGTTTACATATATATTTTTTCGGATTATTTAACAGTTCAAAAATCGCTTTTTTTATCCCTGTAGTATCCGAATTTCTCATACAAATTCCGGCATGTTCCTTTTTTATTAAATATTCGGCTTCCGTTCCGTGAGGAGCAATCAATAAAATTGGCTTCTTTGCGCCAAAGTATTCATAAATTTTTGCAGTTGAAACATCACCAATACCACTTCTTTCTGCAAGGGTTATTAAAAGTATATCAGAAGCATTTATAAGTTCCATTGCTCTCGAATGTTCCAGGTAACCCAGCTGTGAAATCCTGTGTTCGATTTTAAATTTCTTAATCAATCCATCCAATTCACCCGTTTCATCAACACCGGCATAATAAAATTCAAATTCTTCTAATCCTCGAAAAGCTTTTAGAAATGCTTGTATATCTGTTAAATGACTTATTCTTGACAGATAGGTAATACGCTTATATTTAAAAAGATTATTTATAGGATATTGAAAATCAACTTTGTCGTATCCGTTTCTAACTAAAATAATCTTTTCCCTATTCAAAGGATATTTCTCTTCTAATCTATTCATTATATTCTTTGTAACAGTACTGACAATTGTTGCATTATGTATTATCTTTTTTTCTAACCTGTTTTCTGCATAATCGGATAAAATCGATTGTGTTTTTAATTGATTTTCCGAAATACTATCCCTTAAATCTGCAATCCATGGAATATTATATTTTCTTGAAATATCAGAAATTGCGATATGAATCGAGGGGGGGGGTGATGATGATACAATTAAATCCGGTTTCATCCTTCTTGTATAATCACCCACAACCTTTTTCAAATAAGGGAGCCATAAAATTTTATTATCCAGAGGAAAAATCAATGAATTTATAATCCTCAATTTCTCCATTTGCCTTTTTCCTTTCCCCTTTATAAATCTTTGAGGATCAAGTGTAGGTATTTTTACAATCTTAATATTCATGTCCAAATCATAGGATCTATCGAATGCACTATATTTTATATTTTTAACTGTAAATACAGTTACATCGTAATTTTTATTGGAAAAATATTTTGCCATATAGTATGCCCTGCGAGACCCTGAAAATCCGATAGGTGGAAAATAATATGAGATAATAAATATTTTCATTATATAAATCTTTTTATTACATCAAGAAGCAGAGATTCTTGATTCTCCCATACATATTTATATTTAATATTCATTGCTGCTTTTCTGTATTTTTTATAATGTTTCATTATTTCATCCATCCCACTTTTTATCCCTTCTTCGCTGACTTTAACAGTAACACCAGCTCCGGTATTTTCCACAAGGGCTTTAAGCTCGGGCAGATCAGATGCAATAAATGGCATT
>JAGLYS010000303.1 GCA_023132105.1 Caldifarciminota bacterium | reverse complement strand
CAGTAATATTTTTCGGATGGACATTTATATATACCTTAATCAAACCGCTTAAAATATTCGGATTAAATTATCTTTTTACAGGACTGTGGGTAGCAGGTGGTATATTTATACCTTATATAATTAGAAAACCCGGTGCAGCGATTTATGGTGAAATGGCAGCTGCGTTTTTTGAAATGTTTATTACCGGGTGGGGTATGACTGCTCTCTTATGGGGGTTGGTACAAGGGATAATATGTGAAATAGTGTTCATGATTTTCGGGTATAAAAAATACAATTTGGTAGTTGCTGTTATTGCAGGTGCATTGGCTAATCTCGGTGCTTATTTTTTGGATTTTATTTTCTATAAATATGCAGGACTCAAATCATGGCTAATTATCAATGGGATATGGTCATCATTATTGAGTGGTGCGATACTGGGGGGAATATTGAGTGTCGTAGCTGCGAATTCATTGAAAAAAGCAGGTATACTCAGAAAATTTCGAATTGCCAATGAAGATAAACATTAATAACTTAAATGTAAAATTCCCTGAAAATAGAACAGTGTTAAATAATATATCATTTGATATTAAAACAAATGAGAATATCTTAATAATAGGACCTTCGGGTTCCGGAAAAACAACGCTACTGAATGTGATATCCGGTATAATACCGAATCAGATAGATGCTACGGTAAATGGTAATATCGATGTGGGCGGACTTGATCCTATAAAAATGCAATCCGAATTAACCGAGAGAATTGGTGTAATATTTCAAAATCCGGAAGATATGTTTGCTACACTTAAGGTTGAGGATGAAATTGCATTCAGTCTTGAAAACAGATTATTCGATAAAGATTTAGCAAGAAGTAGAATTACGGATAAAGCAGGCAAACTTGAACTGAGAGATAAACTGGATAGAGATATAAATAGTCTTTCCGGAGGAGAAAAACAAAAATTGGCAATTGCCTGTATCGAGGCAATGGAACCTGAACTCCTTCTTCTTGATGAACCTACGGCTCTTCTTGACCCGAATATGACAAAGGATTTCTTTGCTTATCTTCATAAAAGCAAGAGACAATTTTTAATAGTCGAACATAAGATTGACAATATAATAGATATAATAGATAAGGTACTTTTATTGGATGAAAAGGGTTCTATAATAGATTATGATAAACCTTCGAATATTTTTAACAAATGCGTTAAAACAAGATATTTCAAACCTAAGATTTTTAATCTCTCCTGTCTCATAAGTGAAAAATATAATTTTAAGACCACAATCAAGAAATCCGATATACGGGATTTTTTAGTAATGAATAGAAATATTCTAAAGATACCACCTTATGAAAGAGATGTAAGAGAAGAGAAAATTGCAGTTAAAATAAGGGATCTGTATTTCAATTTTGATAAAAAGGAATTTAAATATGGTAATTTGAATATATATCAGGGGACAATACATTCGATACTTGGGAATAACGGTTCCGGAAAAACAACATTATTGAACCTTCTAAGTGGTTTCTTAAGCAATTATAGGGGATTAATCGAAATATTCGATAAGGATGTTAAGGATTACAAAAAAACGGAACTTTACAATATGCTGGGATATGTTTTTCAAAATCCTGAGATGCAATTTTTTAATTATACGGTTTGGGATGAGATTGACTTCTCCAAAAAATATGTCAAAGAGGATATCGGATCGATTGGTAATCTGATAAACGAATTCTACCTCAACGATGTTTTATCGAATAGCCCGTTTAATATAAGCACAGGAGAAAAGAGGCGTCTTTCGGTACTTCTGATGACTATTTATAAGCAAAGAATACTTCTTCTTGATGAACCGACATTTGGTCAGGACTGGGAAACATCTATCGAGACAATGAATTTATTAACAAGATTAAAGAACGAGGGTATTACGATTATTATCGTGACACATGATATAGATAATGCTATCGATAATTCCGATTATATTACGATTATATCGGATCAAGGAGAATTAAAGACATATAATATCGAAAATATATATCAATCAACGTTTATAAAGAATTATTCGGATCCCCTTTATGATCTTTTGAAGGATATAAATAAGGAAACAGGTCTTATATACAATATGATTACACTTAAACAGTGGGAAAGGGCTTTATGCAGAGATTAAATAAATTCCTATCGGAGATAAATCCCTCTGTTAAATTTTTCTCTGTCTTCGTATATATATTATTGTTAATTATATCGATGAATAAAAACTTTATCATAACATTGTTTATAATTTCATTCTTATTCTTTATCATTTCGGTATCCAACAACAAAAGATATATCACTCCCATTTTAATGACTGTCATTATTTTTTCATTAACAATATTTATTATGAATTTTATTTTCTATAAAGCGGGAAAAGGAATATTTGCTATAATGTATATAAAAGGCACTAAAGCAGGATTCGATAGAGGTATAATACTTGGATTAAGATCGGCATCGATTATATTATTTTCCGTGAGCTATTTGTTTACAACCCCACCGTTTCGATTTATCGAAAGTTTAATGCAAAATTTGAAATTGCCAAAACTAATCGGATATTCTTTACTTATTGCATTAAGAGAGGTACATCAATTTAAAAATAATTTCAGAAATACAAGGAATGCTTTGCTTATAAGGAAAAACGGACATCAAATTGTTATGATCGATTATATGAAATTGACTATCCCTCTATTCGCTTGTATTGTAAGAAAGGGGGAACGAAGTGCCATTGCTCTGGAATTAAGGGGAATTATGATTCATAAAAACAAAATGTTCTATAATGACTTTTCCGTGAAACATAAAGATATCCTCTTTCTTCTGATATCCTTATGTTGTCTTTGTATAATATTTTGCTTTTTTTACACTTAAGTAAGATAAAAAAGCATACCGAAGAAGTGAGATATACTTCCCGCAAGTACAAATATATGCCATATCATATGGTGGTATGGCATATTTTTCC
>JAGLYS010000302.1 GCA_023132105.1 Caldifarciminota bacterium | reverse complement strand
AATTTAGAGCAAGAGGTCCTATTTCTCAGGTGCTTCTCGCCTGCACAGGTATAGATGATGCACTTGGTATTACACTATATTCTATCTTTTCTGCAATACTTCTTTCCCATATGTCCGGGATTCACTCGTCTGTGTTTATTTTAATTTTTCATATAATTTTCGGTTTATTCCTTTCTATAGTTTTCGGTGCTATTGCAAGTATTTTTATATTTTTCCTGTCAAAATATGCCAAATCAAAAACAGAATATCTTGTTATGACATTAGGTGTAATAATCACAATGGCAGGTTTAATGCAGAATAATATTGCCGGAATCGAATTGTCCCCGCTTTTGGCAAGCATGACAGCAGGCTTTTTAATAACAAATTTCTCAAGAAATAAAAAGCGTATATTCTCTTCAATGGATGATTTTGGTCCTGTTTTCTACCTCTTATATTTTGTTCTTGCCGGTGCAAGATTAAAAGTCAAAATGCTCTTTAGATTGGGTGGTATTGCAGTCGGATATTTAATAGGAAGATTTACAGGTAAATATATAGGAACATTTATAGGTGGAAAGATATCACATGCACCGAAAACCGTTACAAAATATGCAGGTATGGGGCTTATCTCTCAAGCAGGTATTGCAATAGGTTTGTGTGTGGTCGCAGCACATCGATTCCCCTCTTTAAGTGATCTTATAATTGCTATAGCTCTTGGTACGACAATTGTTACGGAGATAGTCGGTCCGTTACTTACAAAAATAGCACTTATAAAGGGAAATGAAATTTATCAAAAAAGTTCATAATTTAGCATTAAATAATTATTTTAATATTACTGTTTTCATAGCATTAATATTAATATCTCCTTTGCAAATATATTCTGCATTTGAATATATGGGACATAAAGATGGGGATATAGAATATTATAATTCGCGATTTGGCAAAATAAAAATCGAATATATAATAAATGATTCGTTGTTGAAGCAAATAGTATTACTTCAACAGCTTAAAATAACAAGTGTCTATTCATATAAGGATAGTACTTTATATAATATTTCAAAAACGATCAAGCTTTTTACTTTTAAAGAATTGTTATTGGATAAAAGTCATAGTGTTATGTTTCGATTTCCACTACGGGACTCGATGAGTTGGGGACAAAAAGGCGTATCGATAAGAAATATGAATGAGATTAAATATGCAACAAAAACAACCGTTATAGATACATTAATATTGTCAAATAATAAGGAGGTAAGATGTTATAAAATCACATCACAAACCGTATTTGATGATGGGGAATATTCTAATAATTCATATTATTTTGAACCTATAACGAGAAAATTTATTCGCGTAGAAATGTATATCAGGGCAAAAGGACTTATCGGAAGGGTTCTTTCTTTTATGAAATTAAATCGGTTTATTTTATATAAGTAAACTTACATTTATATCTATGATTCTCACTCTCTATAACAATAAAATATATACCCTTTTTAAATTTGCTTATATTGAAATGTATATTATTGCTTCTGAAATATGAGGTTATAACTTTTCCTCCTGAAACATTATATACTGTAGCTTTTATATTACAATCTTTAATATGGTTATAAAATTCTACATTTATAGTGTTATTATTTCGTATTAGTTTTATATCCTGTTTATTTTTATAATAATTGCTTTTTTCACCCTTTGAATTGGTTTTTCTATCTCCTTCGGAATTCTCGGTTCTATTATATATATCGGAATATGAAATCAGTTCGATATCTGTGGTTTTTGAATCTGAAGAAATCAAAACAGGTGATTGATTATTCCCTAATGAGCTATTAATAGTATACACCTTTTTTTCTGTCGTTTTAAGAACCTTTATAGACATTCCATTATAAATATAAACTGTTATAATATCCGTTGTTTCGGTAATGATAATCAAATTATCTTTGCTTTCCTTCTTTTTTCTATATCCCCTATACCCTTTTTCCGTAACGGTAAAAGAACCGGCTGCTGTCCTGATATCATTGGGTCTTTTGTATACCATATCATATCTATTATCTATTTCATCTTCATCATTAACTATTCCGAGCAATCTGCCGTTAGAACCGATATTGCCATTTTCATCTTTAACGGTAAATTTTATTGGCTTATTACTTTTCATATCATATTCCACAATAACATTAATCGATCTATTGTCATCTGATATTTGAGCATCGATTATATTTCCTCCGGAAAATAATTGAATGGAACCCTTCGATTGCGATCCGTTGAATTCTTCTACGGTATAATTATAAAATGCCTTTGTGAAATCTCTTGGATTCGTAAAATCGAAAAAAGTAAAATCCAGAGCACTTAGTTGGAAGGATATTAGCAAAATAAAAATTATTACAAAATATCTTTTCATTTCTCCTCCATTATAGGTTACTATGATCGATTCCTATTAAGTTGAATTTAAACATAAGTAATTTGATTATAAAATACATATAAAAACCTTTTCAATATATAAAATATTATATTGTAAGAAAAATAGCATAAATTAATATTTTAATCAAGTGGTTTATTGAAAAAGAGAGACATAACCA
>JAGLYS010000301.1 GCA_023132105.1 Caldifarciminota bacterium | reverse complement strand
GTAATTGCGAACGAAGTGAAGCAATTCCACTGTTATTTTTGTTAATTGTTAACCGTAAATCGTTAATTGTAGGGGCAGACCTACCCTAATCACTTGTCTTTTCCCTGTCATCCTGAATTTATTTCAGGATCTCATCCCCCTCCCTTCAATTCCCTCCCGCCAGTGGGAGGGAAAGTTACTATATGATAATATTTCCCAATATTATTTCCTCGCCCTCGACGGGAGAGGATTAAGGTGAGGGTGATTGTATTCCATTAAAGGATATTTCTCTTCGTGCAATTCGTGGTTATTTCTCTCCCTCTCTTTTCGGCTGAAGTCTGGTGTCTGGCGTCTGATGTCTATTACTTATTATTAGTGCATTCGTGGTGGATATCCCTTTCTCTTGTTTATATCTCCCTTTCTCCCATTCCTTTCTTATCATCCTTTAATATATATTTTATAAATTTCACCTCTATCGGACCATTAAAAAACTTTTGCTCCGATGATGGTTTTAAACCGATAAATTTAATACTATCAACATCCCCGCTTAATATATAAGCTTTATAGCCAGAATAATTTGTTACTAATGATTTCTTAATCATTTTATAAAATTTACCTTTTTCACTGATTCTTAACCGCTTATTATAGGGAATATTCATTATAATCAACCCTCTTTTCACCGGTGGAATAAATTTTTCAAATGGGGCACAATGCCAATGAATCATATCGCTTACACCTATCATTTCAGCATTTTCTTTAGATATTTTAATATATTCATCTGATATATCTCCTGCATATATTTTCAAATCCCCCTTATTCCCTATTTTCATTATAGAATGTTTTCGTATATCATCCCATAGATCCTTATCAAAATTACTAAAATTGAAGAAAGAATATTGTTTTCTTAGTATCTGAGGAGGTGTATTTGACCAAAATAGTGCTGCCTCAATAGGTATGGTACCTGACCCACACATTGGATCTATAAAAGATATTTTCTTATTCCACCCTGATGATAAAATCAATGAAGCTGCAAGGGTTTCTCTTAGAGGGGCTTCTATGCTCCTTTTTCTATACCCCCTGAAATTCAGACTGTTCCCACTTGTATCGAGGGCAATATAACATATCCCCTTGTTAATTGTAATAAATATTCTAATATCAGGATTATTTTTCGAAATATTAGGTCTAAAACCTCTCTTAATTCTAAATCTATCACATATTGCATCCTTTGATATTAGGGAAAGCATTCTTGAATCCCGAATATATTTAGTATCTGTATTTTGATAAAGAACCATACTCTTTGTCGGAGCGAATAATCGCTCCCAACTAATATTATTAACTTTTTCATACAAGTCCTTTTCATCTTCCCATGGGAATTTCTCGATAATCCACAAAATTCTATTTGCAGTTCTGATATTATAATTTATATACATCATATCAGCTTTATTCCCTTTGAAATAGACACCACCTGCTACAGGATATATATTCTTGGCATCTAATTGCCTTAGTTCATAGGCTGTGTATTTTTCAACATTATATGGAGTTTGAGCAAATAACCACATTTGAAGATTATATATAAATTGAATTATATACGCAAGTACAATATCAATACTTTAAGCAGATAGGCATAGACATACTAACCGGTTACAAGTGGCAAGAGCCAAGTTTGTAAATCAAAAACCGTAAATTGTAAATTGAAATTTGCCCTAATTCGTGAAATTAAAGCAATAAATATTTCCTTTCCCATTCGTGAAATTCGTTATTTATTCGTGAATTCGTGGCTATTCCCTCCCCTCTCCGTATTTATATTTCTCTTGCAGTGGTTATTCGTTGTGGATCTCCCTCTCTTTCTCTTCCTCGTCCTTGATGGCCTGTCCGCCAAAGCTTTAGCGTAGGCGGGGAGAGGATTGAGGTGAGGTTGATTAATAGACCCAATATTTTATTAAGCCATTTTTGCTGCCAGTGCTATCGAATAAAATTTTGAATTTTCACTATCACCCCTTGATGTAAGTATTATGGGAACATCCGTTCCTACAACCAATGCAGCTAATTCACCTTGCCCAAGTATTGTAATGGCTTTATAAAATATATTACCTGCTTCAATATTCGGGAATATAAAGACATCTGCATCTCCCCCGACTTCCGTATTTAATTTTTTGATTTCACAAGATTTTTTCGAAATAGCTACATCCATAGCGAGAGGACCATCGATAATACACCCCTTAATCTGCTTTCTGTCACCCATTTTCGATAGTATTGCCGCTTCGACACATACAGGCATTTTATAATTTGCTTTTTCGGTAGCTGCCAATATAGCGACTTTTGGTGTTTCAATTCCAAATTTATGAGCTATATCAACAGAATAATTGATCATTTTTACCTTTTGATCAATTGTCGGGAATGGTATTACAGCTACATCCGAAATGAACATAAGTTTATGATAGGCAGGAACATCAACAACCGTAACATGACTGAGAACAGCACCTTTTGGAAGTATCCCCTCTTCCTTATTAAGAATGGCTTTCATATATTTATCGGAACCGATCAAACCCTTCATTAATATTTCACATTCACCGGATTTAACAAGCTGAACAGCTTTTTTACCTGCTTTCAATTCATCCGGTTCATTTATAATTTCGAATAATGAATAATCAATATTGTTATCTCCGGCAACCCTCTTTATTTTCTCCGGATCACCTATCATATATGCACTTACAATATTTTCTTTTACCGCTCTTGCAACAGCTCCGATTGTATTAGGATCCTGAGCATAAGCTACGGACATTTTCTTAACTGTTTCTCCCTTTAAACTTTCTACCAATTCATTGAAATGTTTGATCATAAAGACTCCTTTCTAATATATTTTTGCCTTATCTTCATTTTTCAATACTCTTAGAGTTCCATCTCTTAATGCTTTCATTTCATCTTCACCCGGATACACTAAAATTTTTGCTATAAATTTTACCTTATTCTCTATCAAACTAACAAGATGTGCATCGTATGCAAGCCCTCCCGTTAAAATTATTGCATCAACCTGACCACTTAAAACAGCTGCACTAGCACCTATCTCTTTTGTTATCTGGTGAATCATAGCAAAATAAACCTTTTTAACCTTTTCATCTCCGGCTTTTACGCTATCTTCTATATCGATCATATTATTCGTATTTAAATATGCAACAAAACCGCCTTTTCCCGTAATTCTCTTTTTCATCTGTTCCTTTGTATATTTACCTGACAATACAAGTTCTATAGCTTGCCAGACAGGCAATCCACCTGAACGCTCGGGGGTAAATGGACCATCTCCATTTAAAGCATTATTAACATCTATTACCTTCCCCTTGCAATG
>JAGLYS010000300.1 GCA_023132105.1 Caldifarciminota bacterium | reverse complement strand
CAATTTACGATTTACATTCTCTTTGACGTTGGCATTCCCATTAACCTATTCACTATTAACTATTTTCTATTGTCAATTGGCTTTCCCGCTTTTCCCTCTTTCCCATTGACAATAGTGGATAAATATTAAATAATTATTTTATCTAAATGAAATTTCAACAACATTAAGGAGGTTGTATGAGAAAATTTCTATTAGGAACAATCGTTCTAATTTTTCTAATGACATTTTTATCAGCTGAGGTAATCACATTTCCTGAAAACACAGGAAAGAATGGTTTCAATATCATTTCTTCAAGAACATCAGGAATAGGAATCGAGTTTGCTATCGAAAAAATGATAGTTAATGATATTAATATTGACGGTGAAGATATGGTTCACTTTAGTATACCGGGTATAATATTACCAAATAATGCAGGAGCTCCTAATCTTCCGGGAGAGGGCAGATATATAGCAATACAGGAAGGAGCTAATGCAAATGTAAGAATAATTTCTTATGAAAAAGAGGTCTATCAAGATGTAAATCTTGCCCCTGCACCTGTTATACCATTTGATTTAGACAATCAACCTCTAAAATATAAGAAGGATTTTAGCATATACAATAAGAATGCATTTTATCCTTCTAATATTGCAACACTATCAAAAAGGACAAAGATAAGAGGAGTGGATGTTGTTATTCTTGGTATTACACCATTTCAATATAATCCCGTTACAAAAGAACTTATTATATACAAAAATATAAAAGTGGATGTTGAATTTAATGAAGGTAATGGACATTTCGGAGAGAACCGTCTTAGAAACAGATGGTGGGAACCAATTCTTAGGGCAAATATAATCAATTATGATATGCTACCTAAAGTTAATCTCTTAAAGAATAAATCTACAAGAGCCGATGAATATGAATATATCATTATAATACCCGATGATCCTGATTTTGCTGCATGGGCAGATACAATAAAATTGTTCAGGCAGAAACAGGGTATCTCGACCGGAATATTTACAACTACCGATCTCGGAGGAAATACCGTATCCAATATTGAAAGCTTTATAGACAGTGCTTACAATACATGGACAGCACCACCCGTAGCGGTTTTGTTATTATCCGATTATGAATCCTCGGGAAAAGCATATGGTATAACATCTTTATCGATGACACACCCGTATTCAGGTACATATGTATCCGATGGTATATATGCAGACGTTGACGGAGACAGTCTGCCAGATATTACTTTCTCAAGAATTACAGCTCAGAATGCAACACACCTGCAAACAATGATTGAAAAATTCCTGAATTATGAACGAACCCCAACTACCGATTTTAATTTCTATGACAATCCTACTACTGCCTGCGGTTTTCAAACCTCACGATGGTTTCAGTTGGCATCGGAAATAATGTACGGTTTCTTCGAACATAATTTAGGGAAAAATCCCATAAGAATCAATGATATATATAGTGGTACACCAACATCAGGCGATCCGTGGTCGACGGCGACAAATACAGATGCTGTAGTCAATTACTTCGGGGCACACGGACTCGGATATGTAACGGATACTCAACCTGATATCCCCTGGAACGGTACCGGTGCCGATGTTGTAAATGCGATAAATAATGGCACATTCCTTCTCCAACATAGAGATCATGGTGGAGTAACCGGTTGGAGTGAACCTAATTTTACAATGAGCAATTTTTCATCACTTACAAATGATCTTTTAACTTTTGTAATGTCAATTAATTGTCTTACGGGTAGATTCGATTATTCGACTGAAGTATTTACTGAAGGATTTCATAGGATGGAACACGGCGCACTTGGTCTTGTAGCTGCTTCTCATGTTTCATATTCATTTGTAAATGATGCATTTATATTCGGTCTATATGATGGTATGTGGCCACAATTTGACCCCGGTTATCCTGTTAAAGGATTTACGGGATATGAAAACCTAAGACCTGCCTTTGCAATGGAATCAGGTAAATATTATCTTCAAGCTTCCAGCTGGCCTTCGAATCCTGATAAGAAATGTCTAACATATAAGCTTTTTCATATGCATGGAGACGCATTTCTTACACTCTATTCGGAAGTTCCCGATTCTTTAAATGTTTCACATCTACCTACACTTGCTGTAGGAGAAACGAATTTTGCAGTAACAGCAAATGACAGTTCACTCATCGGACTTACGGTTAACGGTGAAATCATAGGGAAAGCCGAAGGGACAGGAGGTTCTGTTAATATTGCTATTCCGGCACAAACAAATCCAAGTGACACACTAATTGTAACGGTAACAAAAATGAACAAATTCAGATATGAAAAATTTGTTCCCATAATATCTTCCACTGGACCATTTGTAACATACTTATCAAGTACAATTGATGATGCTTCGGGTAATAATAACGGTCAGATCAATCCGGGAGAGACAATAGATTTATCCGTATATCTTAAAAATGTCGGTGTAGCCGGTGC
>JAGLYS010000030.1 GCA_023132105.1 Caldifarciminota bacterium | reverse complement strand
ATAACTTGATCCGAGTCCTCTTATGAGTCTGTTTTTTGCCGTGTTTTTTGGATTGTGTTTGACGGATGCCGGTTACGGGATTGTTTTATCGATTGTACTGCTTGGTTATATGATAAAGAAGAAGGATTTTGGCAATAGATTGATTAATTTATTATTCATTGGCAGTTTGTTTACATTTGTGGAGGGTTGGCTTCTTCACGGTTGGTTTGGTGATCTGTTTACGAATTACTTTAATATAAATATTCCATATTGGTTTGACCCCTTGAAAAATTCGATGGCTTTTGTCAGTCTTGCTCTTATGGCAGGAATAATCCAGATTTTTACCGGAATAATCATAGATTTTATTGAAAAATTGAGAAGTAAAGATTACATCGATGCATTAACAAAACCGTTTGCCTGGCTTATTCTATTAGGTTCCATATTTGCCATTATGTTTGCAGGCAATGCTCTTGTGGATTTTGGTCTTACTTCAAGAGCTTTACTCCCCGATAGTGTAGTTCCCGTTGCTAAAATTTTAATTCTTATTACTGCATTAAACATCATTTTGTTTTCTAACAGGCATGAGAAAAATTGGGGATTTAGAATCTTTATGGGTTTTCTTAACCTTACGATAGTAAACGGTCTTACATCATACCTTGGTGATTTACTTTCTTATATAAGATTGGTTGCCCTGGGACTGGTCACTGCTGGGATTGGGGTCGCGGTTAATAGCATTGCATTTATGACATCGAGTATTCCCGTCGTTGGTATAGTTTTTACGGTACTAATTCTTTTGGCAGGGCATACATTTAATATTGCAATTAATGTGTTGGGTGGATTTGTTCATACACTGAGATTGCAGTATGTAGAATATTTTTCCAAGTTTTATATCGGTGGAGGGAGGGCATTTTCTCCACTAAGAAGAGAAACGAAGTATATTTTAATTAAATAGGAGGATATATGGGTTTAGGAACTTTTTTAGCTTTTATAGGCGTAGGACTTGCGGCAGCATTACCTGGTGTCGGTTCGGTCCTGGGTGTTAATTATGCGGCAAGAGCAGCAGGGGGAGTATTGACAGAGGATCCTGAGAAATTCGGTCCGTTATTTCTTTATGTCGTTTTACCCGGAACGCAGGGTTTTTATGGTTTTGTAATAGCTTTCTTGATAATGAATGCAATGAAGGGACTTGGTGATTTAACGACTATGCAGGGGGCACAGTTGCTTGCAGCATCATTCCCAATAGTTATAACAGGACTACTATCTGCGATATATCAAGGGAAGGTCTGTGTAGCAGGCGTTAATCTTGTAGCTAAAAAGCCGGCTCATGCAATGAAGGGTGTTATATATGCTGCTATGGTAGAAACATATGCGGTTCTCGGATTACTTATAAGTCTTTTCTTGATCCTTGCGGTAAAGTAGGATTGAAATAATATGGGAATTGAGAAAATATCCCAAAAAATTATAGATGATGCGGAAAAAGAGGCAAAAGCGATAATTAATATTGCAAATAAAGAAGCAAAAAAAAACATCGAAAAAGCTAATGATTTTATTAAAATACATAAAGAAAAAGATTTAAAAAAAGTTAAAAATGCTCTTGAAATAAAAATGCTCAGATATATCGCAAGTGCAAATCTCGAGATAAAAAAAGAGAATCTTAAAAGTAAAAGAGATTTTATTGATAAATTGATAGATAAAACGGTTGAACATATTACCGAAGATAAGCTGTATGAAAACTTCTTAAAAAAGAGAATGGATGAGGCAATTATTGAAGATGCAACTATTCATATGAATGCTTCCGACTATAAAATTTATAAAGTACTATTTGAAGAGATGATAAAAAAGAGTGGTTATAAGTCTAATATTTCCAGGGATTTTGTTGATATAAAGGGTGGATTTATAATTAAGAAAGGAAAGATAACGATCGATTGTACATTAGATTCGATTATAGAAGCCATGTACGATGAAATTTTGATGAAAATCAACAGGATGCTTGTGGAATGATATGGAATTATAGCGATTTATTGCATGATAATTCTGAATATGCTTATGAAACCGGTGTTATAAGAGCACTTGAAACTCGTTTGTTAGATCAAACGCATTACAGTAGAATGATAGAGGCAAAGAGATTTCAAGATGCTTTTTTAATATTACATGATACTACTTACGGGAAAAACATTAAGGAAAACAAGGATTATGACGAAGTTTTAGAGGACGAATTCAAAAATGTTATCAAGTTCTTTGAGACATCATGTAAAGATGAGTATGTAAAAGAATACTATAAATCAAGATTCGATATTCATAATCTGAAAATGTTTATTAAATCTAAAATTTCCAACAATAAGCTCAAGAATAATATGCTCTCGGAATATGGAATGCACTCTTATGAGATATACTTATTGTCTATGGAAAATGATAATCTTGATAATATTACCGAACCATATAAATCATTTGCTGAAAATGCTTTGGGATTTTATAATAATAATAAGGATGTTGAACTTCTTGATATTTATATCGATAACCTATACTTTGCCTGGCGTAGTGAACTTATAAATAAATCTAATAATAATTATTTAATTAATCTCGACAAAGAGGAAATAACTCTAATAAATATAAGAACATTTGCAAGACTCCTCTATTTTAAAAATATAAAAAATGCAGATGAAGCTATTCTTAATAATGGTTTTATCGATAAAGATATTTTTCTTTTGAATAAAAGTGAAAATCTTAATCATATATACAGTTATTTTAACAATACACCATATGAGAAAATAGTTAAGAATGGGTATAGTTATTTAGTGAAAAATAATTCATTTTCTCACCTTGAAAAGCTTTGTGAAAACAGATTGGTGCAAATCGCAAAATCAACCAAATCGGGAATTTTTGGCGTTGAAATTGTTTTTGCATATCTTATAGCAAAAGAGAATGAGGTGAAAAGGTTAAGAATAATTTTATCGGGGAAAAAGAACAATGTTGCCAAAGAGGTAATCAAGGAAAGATTACCGGAAATGTATTGAGGTATATATGACAAATCGTATTGCAGCCGTAGGAAAAAAGGATGCTATTCTCCCCTATAAAGCTATAGGAGTGGATATATTTCCTGTTGAAAATAGAGGAGAATTTAAAGATATTATTAGGAAATTAGTTGCTGAAAAATATGCAATTATACTAATTACCGAAGATCTTGCCGAAGAAAATAATGATATAATTATAGAATACAATGAATATATGATTCCAAGTATAATCCCTGTTCCGGGGACAGAAGGGGCTATAGGTTATGGAGCAAAAAGATTAAGAGAAGCTGTCAAGAAGGCAGTTGGTGCAGATATTTACGAAGAGTGAGAGGTAACAATATATGAAAAAAGGTAAAATTGTTAAAGTTTCAGGTCCTCTTGTTATTGCTGATAATATGTCAGGTGCAAAAATGTTCGATGTTGTATTTGTCAGTGATTATAAATTGATGGGAGAGATAATCGAGCTTAATAATGATAGAGCTTCGATCCAGGTATATGAAAATACATCAGGGATTGGTGTCGGAGAACCTGTTTATCCTACGGGTGATCCTCTGTCAGTTGAGCTTGGTCCCGGTCTTCTTGAATCAATATATGACGGGACACAGCGTCCTCTTGATGTGATCAGAGAGCAAGCCGGTGACTTTATCACGAGAGGTATTCAAGTACATCCCATTCCAAGAGATAAAAAATGGGGTTTTATTCCTGTTGTGAAAAAAGGGGACAAAGTTATCGAAGGAGATATAATCGGAGAGGTTCAGGAAACGGTTGTTGTTAATCATAAAATTATGATACCTCCCGGAATATCCGGAAAAGTAGTCGAAATTGAAAAGGGGAAATTTAAAGTAGAGGAAACAGTTTGTGTAATAGATACAGGGGATAAAAAGGTCGATATTACGATGTTACAGAAATGGCCTGTAAGAATTCCCAGACCATATAAGGAGAAAAAGCTTCCTGAAGAACCCTTGGTGACAGGACAGAGGGTTATCGATACATTTTTTCCCATAGGTAAAGGTGGTACGGCATGTATTCCGGGCCCATTCGGTTCGGGAAAAACCGTAACACAACACCAATTAGCCAAATGGGCGGATGCAGATGTTATTGTATATGTCGGATGTGGAGAAAGAGGAAATGAGATGACAGATGTTCTTCAGGAATTTCCGGAATTAAAGGATCCGAAATCAGGCGAAGCACTCATGAAAAGAACAGTGTTAATCGCCAATACATCCAATATGCCTGTTGCAGCAAG
>JAGLYS010000003.1 GCA_023132105.1 Caldifarciminota bacterium | reverse complement strand
CTTGAAGCATTCTCTTCTCGTTTCGGAGAATAAGATCAGGTGTGTTAATTTCCATCATATGTTTTAATCGGTTATTTCTTGTAATTACTCTCCTATAAAGGTCATTTAAATCACTGGTTGCATATCGTCCACCTTCAAGCGGAACTAAAGGTCTTAGATCTGGAGGAATAACCGGCAGTACAGTTAATATCATCCATTCTGGTCTATTCCCTGATTTTCTAAATGATTCAACAACCTGGAGTCTCTTAAGCATTTTCTTTTTTTTCTCTATGGAATTTTCTAGTTTTAACTCCGTTTCGAGTTCTGCACTTAATTCATCAAGGTCAATTTCAGAAAGAAGTTTCCTTGCTCCTTCTCCACCCATTAAAGCTTCGAATTCATAACCACGTTCTTTAAGTTCATTGTAATATGAAATTTTTATAACATCTCCGACTTTAAGATCCGTATTTCCCGAATCCGTTATAATATAGGATTCGTAATATAGTACTCTTACAAGCTTTGTCGTTGCCATGTCAAGCAATAGGGCAATATAACTTGGTGAAGTGCGGTAAAACCAGATATGAGCAACAGGAGTAGCGAGTGTTATATATCCCATTCTCTCCCTTCTAACTTTGCTGGTGGTTACCTCCACACCGCATTTTTCACATATAATCCCTCTATACTTTGCATGTTTATACTTTCCGCAAGCACATTCAAAGTCCTTAACAGGTCCGAATATTTTCTCGCAAAATAATCCGGTCTTCTCAGGTTTTTGGGTTCTATAATTAATAGTTTCAGGTTTTTTCACCTCTCCATGTGACCATTGCAAGATTGTTTCGGGAGAGGCAAGCCTGAGTGCTATGGAATCAAAATCTCCATGTGAAATCGTTTTATTCCCGTATTCAATATTCATTTATCCTCCAATTAGGTCTGTTCTCCCTCTTTTTGCAGTTCAATATCAATCGCCAATCCATTTAACTCCTTAAGAAGAACATTGAAAGAAGCCGGCAATCCCGGTTCCGGTGAATTTTCTCCTTTTATAATCGATTCATATAATCTGGTTCTACCAGGAACATCATCTGATTTGACTGTTAACATCTCCTGCAATGTATATGCAGCACCATATGCTTCTAATGCCCAAACTTCCATTTCTCCAAATCTCTGACCTCCGAATTGAGCCTTTCCGCCTAATGGTTGTTGAGTTATCAATGAATATGGTCCTGTTGATCTGGCATGTATTTTATCCTCAACCATATGAATAAGCTTCATCATATAGATATAACCAACAGTAACTTTATCATCAATAAGTTCACCTGTATGTCCATCATAAATCGGCATCTTACCATCGAGAGGAAGCTCGGCTTTCTTTAAATAATCTTTAATTTCATCTATTTCAGCACCTTCGAAAACAGGGGTGGCAAATTTAATTCCAAGTACTTTACCTGCCCATCCAAGATGTGTTTCAAGTATCTGTCCAACATTCATTCTTGAAGGGACCCCGAGAGGATTTAAAATAATATCAACGGGGGTTCCATCAGGCAGGTATGGCAGATCTTCAAGCGGAACAATTTTTGAAATTACCCCTTTATTACCATGCCTTCCAGCCATTTTATCCCCTACCTGTAGATTCCTCTTTTGAGCAATAAGAACCTTAACCCTCTGAAGTGTTCCATATGGAAGATCATCGCCAATCTCGAGTTTCTCAATCTGTGCATCTGTCTCTGCGTTAATAGATTCAATAATTTCATTGTATCTATCAATAATCAATATTGCTTTTTTATCCACTCTTTGTACAAAACCTTTTTCAATTTCTATTATAGATAAATCCCATTTGGTAATATGCTTCTCTGTGATTTTCTGCCCATCCTTTAGAAGTACGGCACCATATTTATCCTTAATCGGTTTCTTTATCGTCTTGCCATCAAGTAAATTAATCAATATATTTTTCGCTTCTCTATTATATTTATTTTCCTCTCTTTGTTTGTCTTTCTTTATCACTTCTATTTCTTTTCTTAATTTCGATTTTGAACGTAAAGACTTTGAAGATCTGGAGAGAATCTGTGTATCTACAACAACACCGTGTACTCCGGGAGGAACCCTCTTCGATGTATCTCTCACATCTGCCGCTTTCTCTTTAAAGATTGCTCTTAATAATCTTTCTTCAGGTGTAAGTTCACTCTCACCTTTTGGTGAAACCTTGCCTACAAGTATATCTTCCGGTCCAACCTCGGTTCCAATTTGAACAATTCCATTTTCATTAAGATGCATAACCGCCTCATTGCTGACATTAGGTATTTCCATAGTTAATTCTTCAGGTCCGAGCTTGGTTTCTCTAATCTCTGTTTCAAATTCCTGTATATGTATTGAAGCAAAAACATCATCTCTAACCAATCTTTCACTTATGATAATAGCATCTTCAAAGTTATAACCATACCAGGGCATAAATGCTACAAGAATATTTTTGCCAAGAGCAAGTTCTCCATTTTCAACTGATTGGCCATCCACAATAAGTTCATCTTTCTCAACATGCTGACCTTCATCTACTTTCGGTAATTGAATAATAGATGTATCCTGATTCGTTCTCTTCATAAATACCAGTTCGTGTCTGTCATATTTATCAATTTCAAAGCTATCTTTATCAATATTATCAGGTTCTATAACAATTTCTTTTGATGTTACTTTAATTACTGTTCCAGCTCTTCTCGTAAAAATAGCTGCTTTTGAATCCTTTGCAATGGTTTTCTCCATCCCGGTGCCTACAATAGGTGCTTCCGGTCTAATTAATGGAACACTTTGACGTTGCATGTTTGATCCCATTAATGCCCTATTGGCATCATCATGTTCAAGAAATGGCATTACTGTTGCAGCAATACTTACCAATTGAGCAGGTATAACATCCATATAAGATATCTCGTTAGTTTTTGTCCTTGGGAAATATCCCCGCCATCTTGCAAGTACATGGTCCTGTTCAAATTTTCCGTTGGGTTTTAAAAGGGCATTAGCTTGAGCAATTTTAACCTCTTCCTCAGCATCAGTGTCAAGGTATTCTATTTCATTTGTAACCTTACCTTTAATCACTTTCCTATAAGGTGTCTCTATTAATCCCATTTGATTAACCCTTGCTAAACTTGCAAGTGAAACAATTACACCAATGTTCTGCCCTTCTGGCGTCTCAATAGGACATATTCTTCCATAATGAGAATAATGAACATCCCTTACCTCAAAACCAGCTGTTTCTCTTGTCAATCCACCTGGTCCCAGAGCAGAAATCCTCCTTTTATGAGTAAGCTCCGATAAAGGGTTCACCTGTTCTAAAAATTGGCTTAATTGACTGGTAGTAAAAAAGTTCAGAATAATACTTGAAATAAATCTTGCATTTACCAGCTCCTTTGGACTTATGGTTTCAATATCTTTTAAAAGCATTTTTTCTTTAATGACTTTCGATGCTTTCGCTAGTGCAATAGCAAATTGATTCTGTAAAAGTTCTCCTACTCTTTTAACTCTTCTTGATGTAAGACTATCGATATCATCTACCTTTACATCTATATCATCTTTTTGTAATTTAAAAAAGTATTTGATAATATTTATAATATCTTCAGGTGTAAGTGTTTGTTCTTTTATCTGATAGCTTTTAAGTTTTTTATTGATCTTATATCTGCCAATTTCAGCAAGATCATAACGCATAGCATCAAAATATGTGTTTTTTATATATTGCAGAGAAATCTCTTTATTGGCAGCTGTGCTCCCCTTAAGCATAAAATATATCTTCTTGGCAGCTTCTTCCTGATCCGATACACCATCTTTTCTTAATGTATTGACTATTAATGTTATGTCTCTTTGATCATCATCTTCTCTCTCTTCAATGAGAGATATTATTTTTATATCGTTAGATTTCAGTCTAAAGAGCACTTCCGGAGTTATTCTCCTCGCTGCTGGTTCAATAATTTCTCCTGTTTCCTCATTGATTATATCTTTAGATATAATTCTGCCAAGTAACGGGGAATCAGAATAATCAGATTCTTTAAGTTTCAACTTGATTTTTTCATCTTTAAAGAATAAAGATAATATTTTCTCATTTGTTTCATAACCTAAAGCTTTTAATAAAATCGAGATAGGGAAACTTTTCTTTCTATCAAGATTAATATATATTATATCCTTCTTATTTATTCCCAATTCAATCCAGGCTCCTTTATATGGAATAATTTGACCGACATATAAAGTTTGATCTCCAATTGTTCCGGATTCTTTAAAGAAAAGCCCCGGGGCTCTATGAATTTGATTAATAACAATTCTCTCAACACCATTAATTATAAAACTACCGTTTTCTGTCATCATAGGAACATCACCAAAATATATTTCTTGTTCTATTGTATTCCTATGAACCATTTTATCCCCTTGCTGCTCATTAATTGTAAGTTGAATAGTGAGGTAAAGAGGCACAGAATAATTAACACCCTTTTCCTGTGCCTTTAAATAATTGTATTTAGGTTTCCCCAATCTATAATACTTATATGAAAGAATAAATCTACCATAGATATCTTCAATCGGGAAAGCTTTTCTAAGAACTAATTCTAATCCTTTATCTTTTCTTTTCTCCGGAGAAATATCAGGCTGTAAAAACTCTTGATAAGAGTCTATCTGAACCCCTAAAAGGTTTGTAAAAGGTATATTACAACCTAATTTTGTAAAATTTATTCTTTCGTTATTCATTGTAATTTTCAATGAATACTCCTTTATTTAAATTATTTTATCTCTACTATAGCTCCTGCTTGTTCAAGTTTTTCCTTTACTTGTTCAGCTTCTTCTTTTGATACGCCTTCTTTAACAGTCTTAGGAGCACTTTCTACAAGTTCTTTTGCCTCTTTTAATCCCAATGATGTCAATTCCCTTACTGTTTTAATTACCTGTATCTTTTTATCTCCATAACTTGATAGAACTACATCAAATTCTGTTTTTTCTTCTACTTGAGCAGCTACACCTGCTCCTGGAGCTGATGCTGCAACTACTTGTGCTTGAGCTGAAACACCAAATTTTTCTTCAAGTTCTTTTACCAGTTCATTAAGCTCTAGAACTGTCATCTTCTCTACTAATTTTATTACTTTTGCTGCTGTTGTTGTTTCTGACATCTTTTCCTCCTATTTATAATACTTTTTCTTTTTCGATCTTAACTGCATCGATTACTCTAATAAATTTAACAATTACCTCATTTAATACAGAAGCGAAACCACTAATCGGGGACTGTAGCAACCATAGGATTTTTGAAAGAAGTTCCTCTTTCGACGGTAGCTTCGATAAGGTTTCAACCTCTTCAGAGTTAAATAATGTACCTTCCATATAACCAAATTTAAATGATGGTATTCCAGTATCCTTTGCAAATTTTGTTACTATTTTTGCAGGATTTATAGGATCTTCATTAGTCATTAAAATCGCTGATGGTTTTATTAGATATTCTTCAGGTATATTAATGTCAACTTTTTCAAAAGCCTTTTTTAAAAGGGAATTTTTAATGACCCTATATACAATACCCGATTTCCTTAACTCTCTTCTTAACTTAACATCATCATTAACTTTTATTCCTTTGTAATCAGCAAGGTATAAAGCTTTTGTATCTGCAAT
>JAGLYS010000299.1 GCA_023132105.1 Caldifarciminota bacterium | reverse complement strand
CATCGGGTTTAATTTTAGAATATTCTCTTATTCCTAAAAAATCCAATATTAACAATTCTTTATCTGGAACCTTTATACGCCGAAGAATTTTATTGGGTTTCAGCTTTAATAATATTTCATTTTCGGATTCTTCAAGTTTGATTTCGAATATATCTTTCATGATATTTTTAAATGCAAAGTATGATTCCTGTATATATGCTATATATCTTGATTTATATATATGTATATCATCGAATGATATTTTATTTATTATTTCCTCAAATAAACGGGATTTACCGACACCCGGTTCACCTGTTATTGTAAGTAGCTTTTCTTTACCAGTTCGTTTGAATTTTCTATATAATTCAATTACCTGTTTTATCTCAGAATTTCTACCGACGAATGGTGCTGAAAACCCATGAACACCCCTAATGCGTCCTCTGTGTTCTTTAGGTCCTTTTAAAAGGTATACCGAAATAGGAGTCTTTATCCCTTTCAATTTTTTCTCTCCTATGGACGCAAAATTGTATATATTCTCCAATCTGTTTTTTATTGACTCATTTATAGCAGTCTGACCGGCTTTTGCGATATTTTCAAGACGGGAAGCAATATTTACCATATCACCCAATACTGTTTTATCTCGTATTTCATTACTTCCTATATGACTTACGACTATTTCTCCCGACCCTATTCCGATATGCAGAAATAAACTATTTCCTTTTTTATCCTTAAATGATTTCATTGCATTGTGCATTTCAATCGAGCAAAGTAAAGCTCTCTCCATATGGTTTTCAAGTGATTTTGGTACCCCAAATATCGCCATAATTTCATCTCCGATGATTTTATCTATAGTTCCACCGAAATATTCGATTATACCAATCATATGAGAAATTATTTTATTGAGGAGTTCATTTAGTTCTTCAGGATCCATAGTGGTGGAAAGCTTTGTGAATCCGGTAAGGTCTGCAAATAAAACCGTTGCAATTTTTCTCTCCCCTAAATCCTGTAAATCCACATTTAATTTAGCACCACAATTGCCACAATATTTCATTCCATCGTGATTTTCAAAATCACATTTACTACATTTCAGACCCATATCATATCCATTATATATAGTAATATTATAAGTTCTTTATATATAAATTTCAAGTTAATATTTTTAATTAATCACCCTTAACTAAGTCCATTTTCCTGTCTAAGGACAATGCACATACGGACAGGCAAGGGGAGAGGGGTAAGGGGACTATGGCTTCTTCGCAATAATTAGCATTTTTTGAGGTTTCCCAAATAATTTATCTACTGATAACCACCAGGAGATAGGAAGGATTTTAAGATATTGATTTAAACCGAGAACGGATGTTATTTTACTCTCAAACAGTTTAATTGTTTCTATTGTGAATCCACTATTCCTTAAAATAGCACTTATATTTTTCCTGTCAAAAATATGAAGATGACCATTTACGGATGTTTGTTTTAAACAATGCATACATATCGTATAATGAATTTTTTCTCTATATGGTACGGTAATAATTAATTTACCATTGCTTTTTAGTATCCTATATACTTCAACTATCCCCTTTTCCGGTTTCTCAAGATGTTCGATTACTTCAGAAGTAACAGCAATATCAAAACTGTTTTTCCTTGCAGGAATATTATATATACTACCCTCTCTGAATTTGAAATTTGATTTTCCTATATACTTTTCAGATAAATTTATTTGATAATCCGATACATCAATTGCTAAAACATCTTTGGTATATTTTCTTGCTTCTCTTGGCAGCCATCCGGGACCAGTCCCTATATCTATTAATGATTTATTACCGTTCAGATGTGCTAATTTTAAAATTAATTGTATTCTCCTTTTCTCTTCCTCAAATTGTGATGGCGACAGGGATTCAAAATAGTTGTAATTTTTATTATCTGTTAAATAATATTTCTCAATATTCATAGTATTGAATATATCATAATTAATAAAACCGTCAATATAGTAAAAATAAATGAAGCGAACATACCAATCAGTTTTGCTATAGAAATTCAAATATAATTACACTCACCCTAATCCTTTCCCATCAAGGGCGAGAAGGAAATGGGGATATAACCACGAATTCACAAATAATGGGGAATAGACATCAGACACCAGCCGAGAAGGGAGGGAGAGAATAACGAATTACACGAATAAGGAAAAATAGACACCAGACTTCAGACGCCAGACATCAGCCGAGAAGGGAGAGAGAAAA
>JAGLYS010000298.1 GCA_023132105.1 Caldifarciminota bacterium | reverse complement strand
AGTGGAGGTCCGTACAGTATAGGAAAAAGGATAGACCTTTCTTATTCCAGAGCTATGGTGACAGCTGCATTAAATGGAGAGCTTGACGATATAGATTTCTATAAAGAGTCCTATTTTAATCTTATGATTCCCAAAAGTTGTCCCGGAGTACCTGATGAATTGTTGAATCCAATATATACATGGGACAACAAGGATGAATATGACAGATTGGCAAAGGAATTGGCAAATAAATTCAATGATAATATTAAAAAATTCAAAGGTATAGAGGAGGATGTGTTAAAATCCGGACCAAGTCTATTCTGATTTATCAGTTGTAAAGTTTTGAGAAGAGAATTCTTTAAGTATTTTATGAATTTCTTCAAAGGAATATAATTTGCCCTGGTTAATGCCGGGGCAAAACTTTTTTTCATCTTCCCAGTTTTTTTCTGTCTTGATAATGGATGACCAGAAAGGATAAGCTCTACATTGCAGTGGTCTCACTTGATATATAAAACATTTTTTATCTTTAAGGAAAATACAGGACCCACTATTTGTTTCCTTGATAGAATACGCTTTTTTGATATATCCAAAATTGATTGAAAAAAAATCCGTTATAAGTCTTGAATAATTATTAATGAAATCATATTGTGAAATATTTAAGTATGTTGAAATATTTTCTATATCATCTTCGGATATCAAAATTACTCCGGGTTCTCCTCTACAACATTTATCACAATCGTGTTTACAGGAAAATCGAAGTCCTTTAGAATAGTGTAATTTCTTTTTGATCAATTTTAGTTTCCTTAAAGACATCGTCTATTATTGTAAAAAATTTATCCACTACATCACCATCAACCTGTTTACCTCTTTCTTCCGAAAGTATTCTTTTAATTTTCGGAAGGTCAAATGGTTCTTTATACTCTCTCTTTGCAGATAATGCTTCGAATATATCAGCAATAGCAAGTATCTTTGCAAGAAGAGGAATCTCGTTTGATAATAAACCGTCAGGATAACCTTTACCATCGGGTCTTTCATGATGATGACTTGCAATAAAAGGAATATCTTCTTTTCCTTCGGGGAAATTAATGTTTCTTAAAATATAATATGTGATTAAAGGATGTCTTTTCATCTCACTGTGTTCTTCAGTAGTTAGTTTTCCATGTTTCTTAAGAATACTATCGCTGATACCTATTTTGCCAATGTCATGCAGTAGACCTGCAATCCTTAATTTCTCAATATCATTTTCGGGTAAATTAAATGCATTCCCAATTCTCATTGCAATATTCGTAACCCTCTTTGAGTGACCTGAGGTTATCGGGTGTCTTGCATCTATTGCTGATGCAAGTGTTTCGAGAAAATTATAAAATGTTCTTTTTAATTCCTGGTATAATTTACTGTTTTCAATTGCTCTTGCAATTGTTGTGCAATATACCTGAGTTATCTGAATGTCATCATCATTGAAAATAGCATTTTTCTTGTTTATAGCCTCAAAAATACCTAATATTTCTCCATTAAGTGCAATCAAAGGTAAACAGAGAATAGTTTTGGTTTTGTATCCTGTTCTTTGATCTACCGATTTGTCAAAATATTTATTTGTATATGCATCCTTAATATTAACAATTTTACCCGATCGAGCACAATACCCTACAATACCCTGCTCATAAGGGACTTCAATGCGCCCGGATCCTATTGCAACCTTAGACCATAATAATTTATTTGTTTTATCGAGAATAAACAGACTTACCCTTTCGCAATCCAAAATATCAATCGATTTATTTGCAATCTGGACAAGCAATTCGTCAAGCGTATTTCTATTATTAAATGATGATGAAATTTCGATTATACTTATGAGTTTCTTTTTTACAGATTCTAATTCCATATCTAATAATACAGGTTTTGATTTTGCAGGTCAAGATAATAGAGGGAAAGAAAGATCAACCACTAATTCACGAATAACTGGGAATAGACATCAGACTTCAGAAGAGAAGAGAGGGATTAGCCACGAATTCACGAATTTATAACGAATTTCACAAAGGGAGGGGAATAATATTTAGCTTTATTTCACGAATTAGAGACAAATTACACAAAGGAGGGAAGATAGGGATTAGCCACGAATTCACAAATAAGGAGAAACAGACGCCAGACTTCAGCCGAGAAAGGAAGGGAGATAACCACGAATTTCACTAAGGGGAGGAGAAATAATTATTGCTTTAATTGCACGAAAGAAATAACTAAGGCGAGGAGAGGGGATAAATTTAAAAATTTTATTTCACGAATTAAAGATTAATTGCACGAAAGGGAATAGGGAGATCCACCACGAATTCACGA
>JAGLYS010000297.1 GCA_023132105.1 Caldifarciminota bacterium | reverse complement strand
TAAATTCGTGAATTCGTGGCTATTCTCTCCCTTCCGTGATTCTCTTCTCTTTCAGTGGTTATTCGTGGATGTTCTCTATCTTTATTTGCTAATTAAAGTTCTATACAAATTCTCGGTTTTCTCAGTGGGATTGAGCGAAAGCTCCTGAGCAAATTTATCCCTCAACTCATTGTATACCTTTCTTATTCGTCCTTTTCTCCCCTGTTTCAAATATAAATTCATCATTTGCTGGTAAACAATTTCTTCGAGAGGAAATTTGAATTTAAGATCGATTAGAGCATTCTCTGCTTTTTCCATTTCCCCAGTATTTATATAAATATTTACCATAATTATACTATATTTCAAATATAATTCTTCGATTTCATTTTTGTAATAAAAACTCCAGTCATAGTAACTATCCTGTAATGGGAAATAATTACACAAGGATAGTCCTTCACCAATATATTTCAAGGCATCATCGATACTATTGTTTTTTCTTGCAACATCTGCCGTATTATATTTCTCTTTCATTCTATAGTAATCTATTTCCCAGTTAATATCGGATGATAATTTATATCCTTTATCGGAATAGACAATTATTTTGTTATTATTAAAAGCTTTTTTTATCATATATATATAATCCCTCAAAAGATGACCAGCTTCATTATAATCCTTTTCAGGCCAGAATGCATCGATTATTTTTTCTCTTGGAACGATAGTATTTTTATTGAAAATAAAATAATAAAACAATAATTTAGCGATTTTTGAGTGAAATGATATCCGGTCATATTGCGAATTGTTATACCTATAAATATTATCATCCTTCATTATATACAGTTCGAATATTTCATCCCTATTCGATACTATTTGTTTATTATTAAGAAAACTATTATGCTTGATTAGCAATTCTACTATCAAAATCGCCTCATTATACAATACACCCTTTTCAATATTTTTATTGTTTATATTTATAAAATCATTAATTGTATATGTGGGTTTACCGGATTTCATATTTTTCAAATACTCGTATATAAAATAAGCAGGTTCATTTTTAGGTAATATTTCTCCGATTTCTTTTTCAATTTTCATATCCTTAACATCTACCAATCCTCTTGCCAATAGAGCAAAATAATGAAACACAGTATATTGTGCAATCCCCTCTTTATCCAGGATACAGTTGAATTTTATATAATCGAGTATACTCCTAACTTCTATATAATCACTTGCAATCAATTCCACTAATAATTTGGAAAACAATATATCCGTCAATATTTTTCTATCATTTGTCATTTTAATTATGCTTATTGCTTTATCGATATTTTTTCTTGCTTTATTAAATCGTTCACCAAACAGATAAGCAAAATAAAGTGTTGTATATGCCTGAACAATGCCCAATTTATAATCACACATTTTAGCATTCGAAAGAGCTTTCCTTGAAAATTCAACACTTTTTGAATATTTCCCTTTCAAATATCTGATTCTTGCTAATTGCAGGTAAGGGAAAATAGCGGAGTAACCTACTTTATCCTTTATATTTTCCTTAAGTTCTCTTTCAGCATATTCATAATTCCCATTTGTTATCTCTATTGTAAGTCTATTGATCCTGATATAATTGTATACTGGCATCTGCTTATTGTTATAAGCTACTTTTTCTGCCTTCAAATAATATTCGATTGCTTTATCGTTCATATATCTCTGCATATACATAATAGCCATTGTATTATAAGCAGCAGTAACCAAAACATCATTCTTGTCAATATTATCAATAATTTCTTTTATGTTCTTCTCTACTATGTTATATTTCTTCATTAAAATCCCAAAAGTTGCCTCTTCATACAGTGCAATATAGTAATACCTTGTCTTTCTAAAGCTTTCCTTTATCTCTTTGTTTACTTTTTGAAATGTATGATAATCATGTTCCCATCTTGCTATAGATTCCTTAAAATGCATAATTTGAGGATAGTTTTTGATTACATTTTGATCGAATTGATATACCCAATTTTTGATTAAATCCTTATTCACTTCCATATATGCAGGTTTTACATATGACTTAATTAATTCGGCAGCTTTTTTATATCTTCTTGATACAAGGTAATAATTAATAGATAATTCGGGATTATTATCAGCTAAAAAATCACCTGCCTTACATATCAATACATTTATCTCCTTTTTGCTGTATATCTTATTAAGGATTTTACTTAAATATTTTGCAAATAACGCATTCAATTTATATAAATTCTCCCCTCTCTTTTCAAGTAAAATATTTGATTTATATAATTTTGCAACTATATTTTGTACATTCTTAATATCGCTAATATATGAAATAAGATCTAATGTAAATAAATCGAACAGAGAGCTTATAAGTAAAATTTTCTTTTCCTTCGATGATAATTTATTAAATACCTGACAATTGAAATATTCTTCAAGATTGGAATTATATGTATCTTCGGAAATAGGATAATCGTCCAGTAGCAATTTTACACCTGATAGCCATCCACCAGTGATCTCTTTTAACCTTGCAGCAGTTTTATCATTACATTCCAAATTATAAATTTTGAAAATATTTTTAATATCTTTTTCCCTCAACCTCAAATCCGTATCCTTAATTACAAAAGCTTTATTATTTACTAAAAGTCTCGGTATGTTAAATTCAGGCAATTTTTGCGAAATTACGATAATATGTAAATGAGGAGGAGAATATATAATCAATCTGTAGATATTATCAATAATCTCCCTGTTATCGATGTAATCAAAACCATCGATTATTATATAAAAATCTGTTTTCAACTCCTTAAGGTTATTAATAATAACATTTGGCATATTGTCTATATTTTTATAGTCAACCGAACCTTTTTCCAGTAAATTTTTCGAGCATAATCCATTATATAAATAGCTTAAAAAAGTGTCGTTGGAATTATCCTTTTTGTCCAAAGTGTACCATAAATATTCCTTCTTGATTTTTTTAATGAATTGATATGCAATTGTTGTTTTCCCACTTCCGGGGGAACCGATAATTGCTATTATGGATTTTTTTGCATTTTGTATAATTTTATCAATAATATCTTCTCTATAAATAATATCAAAATCAAATAACGGAGGAGATAATTTTGCTTCGATTATTTTCATACATTGCTCACTTTTTCTATAAACATTTTAAACTATATTTGAAATATGTCAAGAATGAAACAAAATTATTGGGAGATATGTATAGACATATACCAGTTACAAGTATCAAGTATCAAG
>JAGLYS010000296.1 GCA_023132105.1 Caldifarciminota bacterium | reverse complement strand
GTGAATTCGTGGCTAATTCCCCTTCCTCTCGGCTGTTGTCCAATGTCTGGTGTCTGATGTCTATTATCCGTTATTGGTGAATTCGTGGTGGATATCCCTTCCGCGGTTGATATTAAAACAGATTTTCTATATCGTTAATCTCTTTAATTATTTCACTGGAAAGTACTTCCGAACCGGTTTTTGTAATAAGAATATCATCTTCTATCCTTACACCGATTTCATCCTCCTTTACATATAATCCCGGTTCACAACTAATCACATCCCCTGCTTTCAAAGGTCCATTATTGAAGATATCATGAACATCTATGCCTATAGGATGACTTACACAGTGATAGTAGTATTTACCTATATCTTTGACATCCTTAATATATTTCATTGTTTTCATCTCTTTACCAAGTAGTTTTATAGTAAATTCATTCAGCTCTTTCAATGTTTTTCCCGGTTTTATTTTATCTATTACTGCTTTCTGGGTTTCAAGGACAGCTTTGTATATGTTTTTTTGTTTTTTATTAAATTTCCCGGATGTTGGGAATGTTCTGGATATATCACTTGCATAGTAGTTATACTCGGATCCTACATCGAATAGAATTACGCTGTTTTCTGGAATCTTTGAATTATTCTCAGAATAATGGAGTGTTGTAGAATTAATTCCCGAAGCTATTATTGAAATAAAAGCATTGTTTTTTGAATTGTTATGTCTGAAACCATACTCAAGAGCGGCTTGTACCTGATATTCATATACTCCGGGTTTTATATGTTTTATTGCATTTCTAATACCTTTATTTGTAATGGAAATTGCTTTCTTCATAAGATCGATTTCATTTTTTGATTTAGTTCTACGAAGAGAAGATATATATTTTGATACGGAATTGATGGAAACATATGGGAATTTATCTTTTAGTTCCTTTGCCAATACACATTCCTGTCCCAGTATTTTTATATCTTCATTAGGAAAATAAAAATACAAATTATCAGAGTGCCTTAGATAGAAGTATAACATTTCTTTGAATTTAGTGTTTGGTACAACATCGTCAAATAGATAATCCCTTTTAATGTCGTTAAAATCGGGTCTTTTCCCAATCCAAAGTTCTAATTTCGGATCATTTTCCTCAGTGGCTAATATTGATTTTGTAAATTTACCATTTTTAATTAGGAGTAAGGAAGATTTATCAAGTTTAAATCCTGTCATATATATAAAATTACTGTCCTGTCTATATGGTGTTAGATTAGATTGTGAGTTTATATTTGATAGGAAAATGACAATTGATCTGTCAGGAAGCTTTCTTAATAAATTGTCTCTTCTCTTTTTATATTCATTAGATGGAATTCCTAATATCTTCATAACAACTCCTTTTATTTACTTGTATATGAAACTAATTGGCATTGTCGTTTTTATTGACAATAAAATTGTTAGGTTGGGGCTATAGTTAAGATTGACATATCCGATTTGCGAACCACTGCCTGTAAGGTTGTAAATCAAATCTATTCCCGGTGTGATATAAACAATTCTATCATACATATTTAATTTATATTTAAGATTGAATCCTACATCGATTAATATATCCGTATTTAAATCGATATCATTCAGGTCCGTTATCGTCAATGTCCTTGAATTTCTTATCCGGCTAAAATATTTACCATCGACTCCATAATTGATCATTAATCCTATTAAAATTTCCGGATATACATTCTTATATAATCCCAAATCATAAATGCCGAACAGTTTGGTTGACAGGTTTGAAATATGTAATTGATAATCAATTGTTTGACTCATAATTCTGTCACTGAAAGTATAATTATATCCTGTGTATGAGATTTGAATGCCGGACTCTATATTGTTTGTAATCGGAAAAGAAGCCAGAATTCCCGAACCAAAACCATTCCCTATAGCTCTACTCCCTGAAACAGATGCCACATTTGCAAAGTTAGTTGTATTATTGAAAACAATACCTGTGTTAAATGTGTAAGCATTTATTGATATAACAAAATATATGAGGAAAGCAATAAAGATTAAGGTCTTTTTCATATTACCTCCTATTGGAATACTTATATCAGAAAAAGAAAATTAATTCAATAGAAAATAAATGGAGTAGGTTTTTGAAGACTTGATTCTTTATTGCACTTGAATTTTAAACACATATCAAATATAATATATTTATGAAAAGAATAATATATCTTTCATTTATTATTGTTGTATTATTTCCCTTTATGTCCTGTAAAAAAGAGAATTTTACAGGTTTTGTAAAGAATAAAAATGTTTTATCAAAAGCTGTTGTTTTGAATTATCCGGAAAGTGATTATCCCAAAACAATATACGGATTTAAATCTTATAATATTATTAGAAAAAGATATCTGTTCGAAATTCCGCTTAAAATGAGGAAATATGGAATCAAGGATGGAGATACTATCAGTGTAATAGATGAGATTAAGTTTAAGATACATAGTAATATGTATCATTTCTATCTTGTCGAGAAAGACAATAAATATGTTTATATAAATAGTAGATGTATTAAGAAACAATAGACGCCGGAAAGGGAGAGGAGAGGGAACAGCCACGAATAACCACGGAAGGGGAAGAGAAACACGGAAAGGGATATCCACCACGAATTCACTAATTTGTAACGAATTCCACTAAGAGAGGGGAAATATTTTTTGCTTTAATTACACGAAAAGAAAGGGCAGACACAGGGGTCTGCCCCTACGATTAACTAATTTCGATTTACGATTTACAATTCACAATTTTCATTCCCGTTGACGATTGCCATTCTCGTTAGCACCCTCACCTCAGTCCTCTCC
>JAGLYS010000295.1 GCA_023132105.1 Caldifarciminota bacterium | reverse complement strand
AATAAATATTTCTCTATCTCTTAGTGAAATTCGTTAAAAATTCGAGAATTCGTGGTGGATATCTCTCTCCCTTATCCTTGACACAAATTTATAATTTATCTATAATTCTCGTGTCTCCGAGTTATTGTTCCTTCGAGAGAGTCAAGGACAATAACCGTTAGGGTTTATCTGGAAACGGATAAGCCTCCCGTATCTGGAAAGGAGATATGAAGAAAAACTATTCAGATACGGATAGTTTTTTAACATTCATAGGAGGATATATGAAAATCAAAAGCATCATTCTTACAACTTTACTGATAGCTGTTATATCATTTCAAACAATATATGGAGAAAAACTCATTATTTTTCATGCCGGAAGCTTAACAGTACCGTTTAAGGAATTAAAAACAGCGTTTGAAAAAACAAATCCGAATGTACAGGTTTTGTTAGAAGCTTCGGGAAGCAGAAAAGCAGCGAGAAAAATATCCGATATACATAGAAATGCCGATATAATGGCAAGTGCGGATTATAAAGTTATAGATGAACTGTTAATGCCGGAATATGCAGATTGGAATATTTTATTTGCTTCGAATGCAATGACTTTAATGTTCTCCGATAAATCAAAATATGCAGAAGAAATCGATGTTGATAATTGGTCTGAAATATTGCTGAGGAAAGGTGTCGAATATGGTCATTCCGATCCGAATGTAGATCCCTGCGGATACAGATCTCTTATGGTCTGGCAACTTGAATCTAAAAGATTGGATAAACCCTGGTTATATGACAGTCTTAAGAGTCATTGCGCTATTAGGAATATAAGACCAAAATCCGTAGAGTTAATAGCTCTTCTTGAAGTCGGTGAATATGACTATATTTTTGAATATGAGTCGGTATCAAAACAGCATAATGGAAAATATATTGTTTTTAATGACAGTTGTAATCTCAGTGATAATGACCTTGGAGATTTTTATAAAAATGCTATTGTTCAGGTCACAGGGAAAAACATTGGTGAATATACCACACTATATGGAGCTCCAATCGTTTATGGTATTACTATAACAAAAAATGCCGAGCATAGGACACTTGCCATTGAATTTATTAAATTAATGTTATCAGATGAAGGTAGAGATATTTTTAGAGATTGCGGACAGAAACCACTTGAAAAATATTCGATAAAAGGAGATACATCAAATCTTTCCCCTATTTTAAAAGAGGTTATTAAATAATAATTTATGTTAGAGATAAATAATCTTTCTTTGGAAGTCGGAGAATTTAGTCTTCAAGATATAAATTTCTCAGTAACGGATTATACAGTCGTATTAGGACCTACGGGGAGTGGGAAAAGCCTTCTTGTCGAAGTAATTTCCGGCTTAAGAAAGATAGATTCAGGTTCTATCATTTTAAATAATGAAGATATTACAAATTATGATGTTAATAAGAGAAAAATAGGTGTTCTATTGCAGGATGGAGCCCTTTTCCCACATATGAATGTTATGGAAAATTTGAAGTTCCCTCTGAAAATAGCCAAAAGGCAAATAGATACATATGAGATAGAGAATCTTGCCGATGAATTCGGGATATCCCATCTTTTAAATAGGACTTGTCAAAATCTTTCCGGAGGAGAAAAACAAAGGATTGCATTACTGAGAACAATGCTAACTAAGCCAGATGCATTATTACTTGATGAGCCGTTAACTGCAATTGATCCCTCGAAGAAATATCAGATGCAAATATTTTTAAAGCACTTTAAGAGCAGGTCGAATATTCCCGTTATTCATGTTACTCACGATTTTGAAGAAGCTTATTTCCTTTCGGACCATATTGTTGTTTTAAATAATGGAAATGTAGAGCAAATAGGAAAACCGAAAGATATATTTAGACATCCGAAATCTCTTTTTGTCGCAAATTTTGTTCAAATGGAGAATATTTTGAAAGTAAAAGGGATTGAGGAAGGACAGGGAATAATTGGGAACAGTAAGATATTTTGCCATATTGATAAGGGGAAAGAGAAAATGTTTGTAATTAGAGCCGATGAAATAATTATTGCCGATAGGAGGTTTAAAAGCAGTGCAAGGAACTTTATCAAAATGAATATCAAAAATATATATGATAAGGGGAATCAGGTGCTTGTGGAGCTTGAGAATAATGATATGTTTCTTATATCAGCAATCACACGATATTCATTGGAAAGGATGGCATTAAAAAAAGGGGAAGAGGTTTTTGCGGTTTTTAAAGTAAACTCAATGCATAGTATATTATGAAAAATTTTAAATTACTCCTTTTTATCGCTCTTGGCTTAATAGGTGTTTCATTCCTTATAATACCCATATTAAGCATTCTTCTCGGGACACCACTTGCGGATATTAAAACTGCAATTCTAAGCAAGGAGGTTGTTAATTCCATTATACTTACCCTTTTTTCAGGTTTGATTTCTACAATAATAGGGATTGTTATTGGCATTCCAATTGCTTATTTAATTGCTTTTAAAGATTTCAAAGGAAAGGGATTACTTGAATCGATTATTGATATTCCTGTTATGATTCCTCATACGGCAGCCGGGATTGCATTACTTTCAGTATTCGGAACAAGAGGATTGCTTGGTAATATGTTTTCTGTTTTTGGCATTAAATTTGTGGGAACAATAGGTGGTATTATAATAGGAATGATGTTTGTTAGTATAACATATTTAATAAATGCATCGAAAGAAGGTTTTAAAAGCATAGATAGGAAATATATAAAAGCTTCTATGACATTAGGAGCAAATGAATTCGGCACATTCTTTCATATTATATTACCACTCTCGTTTAAGGATATTATTTCAGGAAGTATAATGAGCTGGGCAAGGGCAATTTCAGAGTTCGGGGCTATTGTCATACTTGCATACCACCCTATGATTGCACCTGTTTTAATATATGAACGATTCAGCACATACGGTCTGAAATATTCAAGACCGGTTGTCTTTCTAATAATTACAATTTCACTTATAATTTTTATTATACTAAGACTAATATCCAATAAAATGAAGAATTTCAGAGATAAATAGAGATATAATCCCTTATCTATCTAATTACAGATATTTTTTCTATCAATCTATCCTTACTATTAGATACAACGACAAAATAGATACCTTTTATCAGGTTGATATTAAGGTTAGTACTTGTCGAAACTGTGGATTTATATCGTATTATACCAGCCATGTCAATAACGGAAATATTTAGATTGATATTCCGTGGATTGGAAATCTTTAAAACAGATTTGTTAAATGACAAATTAACATTTCTAAGTTTGCTTGTTTCAATAATACCTACTGGCATCTGATCAAATGATATATCATCCGCATAACCTGCAAAGCCGCTATTTTGATATCCTCTTACCTTAATATCAGCTAATTTAGCAGTGTCAGGAATTATTATTGTGTCAATCAATAATTCCCATGTGTTAGCTATGGTATTATATACCGTTGATGTTGAGCTGCCAGCCCATGATGTATCTGCATTTCTCCATGTAATAAGAATACCCATACCTGTACCTGATCCTGTTTCACTAGAATATACCCATGCGGAAAATACAAATGTATCACCTGCTATAACTGGAATAAGCTGATATACACCTTTATTCGAAGTACTGGTTGTTGTAATAGAAACACTATAATTACCGGAATGAATTATGCTCGAGTCCTTTGCAATTGTGCAATTTGATTCCGCAGCCCAATAATTAAGCGTATCTCCCGACCAGTCCTCAAAACCGGGATTTTGTAATAGATTTGCAGCAGATAAAGATAATGTTAATAATAGTATAAAAGATAGAAATAATAATCTTTTCATCTTACCTCCTGTGTATATAATAATTATAAACTTATTTATGGAATTGTCAAATATTTAATGAGTATGTGAGAGTATAAACAAATAGAAACGGATTTAATCCGTTCCTATGCATATATAATAAATCATTGTAATTTAATTTACATCCGATATTTATTATCAGTTTTCCGTCAAAATTTCATCATTATAAATTTTTTCAAAATAAAGTTTATGCTTTGCCTCCTCAGAAGCAAGTTTTAAAAATAATTTCTTATAT
>JAGLYS010000294.1 GCA_023132105.1 Caldifarciminota bacterium | reverse complement strand
GTCCAATGTTTTCTGAATCGCTTATTGTTCTGTATATATCATAATCATCTGATTTGTCGTTGTCATGTGTGAAACTGTTGATATTTGAATGATATAGCACAATCGTTCCTGAAAAATCTGAAAGACGTTCATCATTGTTTGAACTGGCTATGTAATGTTGCCTTTCATCACTAATATCATAGTAAAGTATATCATGTTGGCTACCATCAGAAATTGAATAAATAGCATTATGACCATCAGTGTATGGGGCATAAGAATCATAACTATCCTCTAAATCAACTTCAATTATGTTTTCAGATGCAATATCTTCCCAATATATTGTAATATCCCCACCCTGATCAGTTATGTTTTCTCCAACTAAATCAAGTATATATGAATCGGCATCTCCATCATTAAGATATACTCCTAATTTACCATCAATTGATGCTTTGTTTGATGCATAAATAGATGCCCCAATATTAACTCCAGAAATAGTGATTAATCTACCTGTGGCTAAACCATACATTTTCATTACTCTTGGAGTTGTAGTTGAATCAGTGAACCACACAAATTCATCATCCATACCAAGATTTCCATTTGATGTTGCCCCACCATCTATTCTCCTACCTTCTCCAGTTTCATAATTATATATGTAAATGTATCTTCCAGTACCATAATGTGTAAAGTATATCCAATCTCCAAAGATTTGATGTTCATATCCAGCAGTATATGTGCTTAATGAACCATGAGGTATTTGCCATGTTTCATCAAATGTTATGTTATACATAAATAAAGTCCGTTCCCAACTTTCATCTCCATAGACATATTCATACAAGATTTTACCATCATTTATGGATGCAGATTGTGAATGATAATATTGGTTCGGAGATACTTTTAATCCTGCATTATAATCTTCAGTTAGATTCCATGATTCTCCAGTAGATATTCTTTGAACCATAATCCAAGAAGGATCTCTGAAATCTGAAACATCATTATCAGGATTAACATTTCCTGAATTATCATAAATATCTAATGCTCTTGTCCATACTATATAATCACCATATCTATTGGCATCATAGTCATAAGTACAATAACCTGCAATTTGTCCAGTTTCTCCAACATATATAGAATCTGTCTGGATAGCACTCACTAATGGCATACACACCATAGTTATCATTCCAATTATTAAGATCGTATTCATAGCTTTTTGGATATTTATACCCCCTGCTTGTTATAGTGTGTATGTAGTATATATTTTAATACTTTGTGCATGATCATGAAAATGTTCTCCAATATCCTGAATTTTCAAATCCTTTGGATTCTTTAAATCTATTTCCCACTTTTTGTATGAAGATGTCTGTTACATATGGACTTCCAATAAGATCACGTTCATTATCCCTTGAACTCTGAAGTGTAGATGCAATATCTTTGAATGCATCTGAACCGAGATACCAATCTCCATAATTGTTTATTAGAGTAATTAGATCCTTTTCGGTTGCATCTACAATGTCTGAACCGCCATATAAAATTCCTTCTTCTTTTCTTACTTCGTCTGCAATTTCTTTAATGACATCTAAATTGTCTTTCTTGTGCATATCGGGGGCTGTGGAATTTAATTCAGTTGCCCATGAACGTGCATTCTCTTGCATCCAGAAGTTTTCTACTGATAACTCCCCAAATGAATTATCCCAAGCTGTCCACATATCGCCTTCTTTATAAAACCCTGAATGACCAACATAGTTTTTTCGCCAATGATCTAAATCGTGTTTAAGGAGATTGGATAGTATTTGTTCTGCAACCTTTCCTGTGTAAACTCTTTTACCATTATCATTTTTTAGGAAGCGTTGGCTTTTACCTCTGGCAACATAGTTCCTAACTGATAATCGTTTGGTCTTGTCAATGTTGGTCTTGATGCCCTTTCTTGACAATGAATGCCTACGTGATTCTCCTTTCCAGCCCATTATTTATCTCCCATATACTTTTTAATATTATTGAATAATTTATCAAATATAATTAAGAGTATTATTAATGTGATTATAGACAACAAAACGTCTTGTAATCTTATCATTACAGAGGATTGTTGATCCATTACTACAAAATATTCTCTTTCTTCTTGTATCGTTGTTCCATCTTTTGTAATGGTGGTTTCTATGTAATATGTTCCCTCATTTTCTCCGATTATTTCAATAACTGATCCTTCAATATCATTAGCTTGATATACGCTTATATCAGCATCAAAATTCATTGTAGTATTTATTATTTCTTCAAGTAATTCATAACTTGAATTATTGTAATAATAGATGGTTGTTATAATGTCAATATTTGATCTATCTTCTGAAAATGTTATTGTGCCATCAATATGTATTGTTTCATCTAAATCAAAATAATGTTGAATACCGCCTGATTGATTATATGAGTTTAGGGTTGTTTCTACACCGCCATAATCATGATCTACAATTTCAATATAATGAAGTACGTGAAATGTTCTCATTTCATCTTCTTTGAATATTTCACATAAAATGGTATATTTATTAGGTGGAAAATCTAAATCTATCGGAGATCCTAATCCACCATTGAATGATAGGAAACATATGCATTCACTTGCATTGGTAAACGATACAATTTCATTAATTATTTCAACTGGGGTTATGCCATAACTACCACCTTTATTAAATGTAACACGAACAGTCGCATCTTCCACACCACTTGTATAAATTCCTGCATTCCCATCAATCCAAAGTGTTTCGTTGCGATAGAATATAGCAGTATCATCTCCGATTCCACAATCTTCTTCATCACAAGTTCTCATGTTTGCCCAAGCATCACCAATAACTACCTCATATTCTATGTAGTAGTAATACTCATTAGTACCATCTTCAATATATAACTCAATGTAATGGATGCCATATTCATATGGTATGAAACCTATGGATGCCCCATTAATTGTGGATAATGTGTCGGAAGTTTCAGCAGTTATATTGATCTGTTCATCCATTAAAATGATTGTTCCTGCATCACTATAATCCGTTAGGGTTATGTTGGTATAATATTGATTTTCTGAAACCGTAAACTCTCCATCAATATGGATTTTTTCACCATAGCCAACGGAATATTGTTCATCTGTGAAATCTTCGTTCTCTATCCAAAGAATAACTTCGTAAAGTTCATTCTCTATTGTCGCTTCTGCGTGTAATGGGAAAACACATATTACTATCAACATCAACCCTATTAATATTGTTGCTTTCAATTTCAATTAAATCCCCCCCGTCTCATATTATTCACCGCTTTTTATTATCTATTTTTATTGCCTTCTGGATTTCATTAACTACCCACTTGATGATCATTAATATGATTATTACTGGAATTATAGAAATGAGGATTGATCCTAAAAGGTCAATATCAGTAGGTTCGGGTTGTGGCAATGAACCATTGTATGCTTCAACTAATGGATAATAATCAAAATTGACCTGATCACTTGTTTCATCAGTGATAGGATAGCTTTCTTCACCTATTCCATCCCCATTTATATCACTTCCAGTATAATCATCATAATAATTACCAACCTTAAATGATGATAAATCATCATACCAAATGTTTGAGTAATAAGCCCCATTGAATAATACAGAATTATATTCCATTACATTCTCGCTATTCCCAATAAGACTATTGAAATAAAAAGTATTGTTTTCTGTGTTATACAGATATATCCCCCTCTCAACATTATTTACAATAGTATTATTGTATATGGTATTGAATTCAACTGGCATTAATCCTGAACTATCTCCAATTGCTTTTAAACCATTCAAACAATAAGAGATGTGATTATTTCTTATGATATTATCCCAAGACCTTGAAAAATCAATGCCATGTTCTGTTCCATTGAATATTATATTAGATTCTATAATACAATCATAAGAGTTCCAAATGCGTATTGATTCACTATAATCATTTATTATCTCATTAGATGATATGATTATATTATCTGATGAAATAATTTCTATGCCAGTAAATACTGCATCACCGCCACCTGTTTCTACAACTCCATTAGATTCTAATTCACATTCATCAATAATTACATTTGTAGAAGCATCAATAGATATGCCAATATCACATTCTTCAATTGTGCAATTTTCAATGGTTGCATTGTTTGATATAGACAATAGGATTCCTGCACTATGGGATTCATCTCTTGCTTCATAAACATAACAGTTTCTTATGGTATAATAAGCATCAGTTTCTTCAATGATAATTCCATACCCTGTTACAGATCCATCAATCTCCCAATTCTCAATAATATATGGATCTCCTGAAGTTCCTGTTCCTGAAGAAACTCCGTTGCCTACTGTAAAATCATCATTCCAAATGTAGATCTCGCCCCTTAGAGTATAATCTACTGTTGTTGGAACATCAGATGCACTTGCATTTCCAGTTGCCATTACTACCATTGCGATCATTACATAGGCAACCATGATTGCCCCTATCATTTTTTTGTTCATATTTCTCACCTTCTCTTTTCGGTTCTTAATGCTATCAGATTCCATAATTTGTTTTGCTCTTTTTTTAGTTTATCAGGGCTTATGTCTTTCATCTTCTGGATCTGTTTATAAATCTTACCATGCTCATTGAATGATTCGTTATGAACCCAATCATATTGAATCCAATCTGGCATATTACCATACTTTTGCTTATGGTTTTCAATCTTTGTACCTAATGATGCATAATATCTTTCAGCATTCTTTAGATTTCTCTGAATGTGTTGTGGATCTTCAAGATTGGCTACTTTCCTTAATGCTCGGTCTAACTTGGTGATGTTCTTGTGGATGTTATTAGAAAGCTTGTGCTTCATTACTTCGTCATTTGGGCTACCCCTACCTACCATCTTTGGCTTACCTGCTGTTTTGATGCCTTTACTCGCCAATGAGTGCCTTTTACTTTCATTCCACCAACCCATTTATTTTCACTCCTTTAATTTCACAATTTCTCTTGCCAATTTAAGATAATTGGGTTCTAATTTTCTCATATTACTTGGATCTGAATGCCACCTATCTATGACATTATTAGCTAACTCTAAACTGTTACTACTTACTTCTTTTGATTTCACAATTTCTCTTGCTAATTTAAGATAATTGGGTTCTAATTTTTTCATATTACTTGGATCTGAATGCCACCTATCTATGACATTATTAGCCAACTCTAAACTGTTACTACTTACTTCGTTTGATCCTAATGCGATTCCATCAAATTTTCTTAATCTTGGAAATTCTAATTGTAAATCTTCCCAAATTTTTTCAGCCCTTTCATTATCATCAGGATATTCATCCTCATAGAATGTCCAAGCAAAATCCCAAGCACGTTCTTCTTTAGGTGTTAATTTAGTAAGTCGCTTATTATTTTTACCCCTTGCAACATTTTTTTCTGTAATAATTTCAAAAATTTCTCTCTCTGTTTTTGCTAATTCCCCATCTGGATCATCAGTTCTAATACCTTTTCTGGCTAATGAATGCCTACCTGATTCTTTAAAATAATCTATTTTCCCCCTTGCAACAAAATCATTTACTGCAAATCTTGTGTGTGGATCTATATTGGTCTTGATCCCTTTTCTCGACAATGAATGCCTACGTGATTCTCCTTTCCAGCCCATTAGTTAGCCCCCACAACTCCCCATTCGTCAAGTCTATCCCATCCAGTATCACCCATACGGTTTTGTGCCTTATCAAGATAGAATCCAGATAATGATGGAACTAAATTTCCTTCCAATGCTAATTCTTTGATATGATCGTCTAATTCATCTTTATGTGCAAGTTCATCCCTCAATTTGATGGAATAGCCATAATCCATTGCTTCATTATAGATTGATGTTTCGTCTGGATTTGGTGGCATATCTTTTATTAGATCTGCTCTGTTTTCTCCTGTCATTTTTGGTATTAAATTAAGGACTACCCAATACTTATCTTTTAGATCTTCATCTCCAGTTGCATAATATGAATCTATGATTTCGATTCCGATAACATAATCAAAACCATCTGGATGATGGTATTCCTCTTTTGAAATGAAAGTTCTTTTTAAATCATGATCAGCCAATTCATTGTATTTTATTTCACCATTTATCAATATTGAATTATCTGTGATCGTGGCTTTTTGGTTCGGAGAAGTTACCTTACCTAAACCTTTTGATTTCTTAACACATCCTTTAGATTGTGCGGTCTTGATCCCTTTCCTTGACAATGAATGCCTACGTGATTCTCCTTTCCAGCCCATTATTTAACCCCCATGAATTTTATCCTCTGATTCTAAAGACTTTTGTATCACAATTTGGACATTTACCTTTTATTGCTGACTTTTTATTTTTCATTGTGATTATCTTTGGTTTTTCGATCTCTACTTTTTGCTTACATTTTACACAATATCCTTTATTGGATTCTATTTTGTTTGGAACTTTTATTCCACCTTTCTTCTGAACATTACCCTTTGCCTGTGAGGTCTTAATGCCCTTTTTGGACAAGCTATGCCTTCGTGATTCTCCTTTCCAGCCCATTAGTTAGCCCCCTTTTCTGCCTTGAATGTTACTGGATTTTTTTAATTCTATTCCTTCAAAGTATATCTTACCATCATCTCCTGCATAGGCATACATACTGTCATTGAAGAACTTTCTTGCTTCTTTGCTTAATAGTTCACCTTCGTAACCATATCCCCTATCCCAAAATCCTACACCATGACCTTGTGTGTCTAAAAATAGATCATGACCTAACATTTCTTCTGACATTTCTGTTTGGTCTATGATTTCATGGTTTTCGTATATGAAATCTTCAATAAGGAATTTGATTGCTCTTTCTGTTTCTTTATCGACATCATGAATAGAATAATTGTGTTCCAAGTGAGTTTCTTCTTTGTAATCTTCATCTTTGGTACTCCATAGCATTGCGGTTACAAAATGCGTATAGATATTATCTATATCATATCCATGAATGACCTGCCCCCTTGCAACGAAATTTCTCACTGATAATCGTTTGGTCTTGTCAATATTGGTCTTGATCCCTTTTCTCGATAACGAGTGCCTACGTGATTCTCCTTTCCAGCCCATTATTCAGCCCCCTTAATGCTTGATGCAGATACCTTCTTGACAATCCTGCCTTCTTTTTTCTTTTTATCCAGCCACCTACTAAACGCCATACCAAACTGTTCATAACCTACTTCACTATCAAACTCAATTAGATCATGAAATACATCTTCTTTAAGATTTTTAAGATTCGCCCCGAAATCTTCAAAATCTGCTGATGTTTTAAGTTCATGGATTAGTTTCTTTTTAATATCTTGATATAGTTCTGTCTTTTCAAATTTATCAATTTTAATATTATCCCATTGACCATGAATCCAGTATTCATTCTTTATATCTTCCATGTCTTGTTTAGATAATTCATAATTTTCAGAATAATAATCTAATTCACTATCTGTATCTATATCATATCCATCACCAAACTTCCATCTTGCATTATCCCCTGTCAAGACATACATACCATTTCCATCAACATTATCAATGTTTTCTAATAATACAGGCAGAAGCATCTCAAAGGTTACTCCTTCTTCTTCCATGTCCTTAATGAATGTATCTTGTTCTTCACTACCCATCATTCTTATTAGGAAAGTTCCGAGATCCGTTTCATCTCCAGTCCAATACCATCCTGCTGTTGTTAAATTTCCCATTGATAAATTCATTGAACCGTCTGGATTTATTTTCATAGACCAATCATTATATGAAATATCAACTTCGGGTAATTTATGTCCTCTGGCAACAAAATTTCTCACTGATAGTCGCTTATCCTTATCAATGTTCGTTCTTATTCCTTTCCTTGACAATGAATGCCTACGTGATTCTCCTTTCCAGCCCATTTAGTTCGCCCCCATATAATTTTTAATAAGTTTAATTGCTCTATCTTCATCTTTCTGATTGAAACTACCAAAATCAACAACTTCTACTGAACCATCTGTAACATATGCTTGATATTTCATTGTAACAGGATTCCATCTTACACTTGCTTCCAGAGATCCCTTTTTCCAGCGAGTTAGATTATTTGTTTCCTTTACTTTTTTCCATTCATTTGAATCTATAACAATTAATTTATCTAATTCTACTTGATCTTTGATCCATTCTTCTAATGTATCTGTTCGTGTAAATAGTCTTTGCCATCCCATCTCATCTTCAAGTTCATCTAATAATCTGTTACTTGACCATGTTTCGATCTGCATATCATCAATATCATCTTGTGAGATTCCAAGTTTGAGTAATTCCCTTTCGGTATCTATTTCAATAATATCTCTTTGCCTAACTATACTTTCAAATCGTTTGTCTAATAATGGGAAGCTATCATAGATTTCTTTCTCAATGCCAGTAGTATCTATTTTATCTCCAGTCTGATCTTCTATCCATTGACTTAAATCATCCATTGGAGAACCTGCTTGGTATGATAATTCATCAACCATTTTATCAAATAAGATTCCATCAACCCATGTTTCAATTTGCATATCATCAATATCATCATCTGAAAATCCTTTCTTGGATAATTCTTTCTCTATGAACTCAACCCATTCATTTTTATATCTTTGAAATTCTTCTACTTCATTATCAATGTGTATTTTATTATTCACCATTCCGTCTATATCATCTAATGATTTGGATAATGGTTTACCTCTGGCAACATAGTTACTTACATCAAACCTTCTGCCATCTGGAAGATTGGTCTTGATCCCTTTTCTCGACAATGAATGCCTTCTTGATTCTCCTTTCCAGCCCATGTTAATCACCTAATCTTTGTTCTATTGCATCCTTAATATCGTCTGGAATATCGCTGAATACCAATCTCTTTCCTAAATGATCTAATGTTGTAAGATCCCAATTATCAACATTGCCTGAAAATTGATTGAACCCTTGTGGGTGGAATGGTTTATCAGACATTCCTACTAAATCACCATTTTTGAATATTACTGAATATCTATCTGCTGATTTTCCACCATTATCATAGACACCCCTTATATTATCACCAAGATATGCGTTTCTGATGGTTTCAATATATCCAGCATCATATCCTTCTTCCCATTCGGCATATTCAGAAGGTTTTATCCATCTTGTAGATGTTGGTGTATCTTCTTCATCATACATTACATCATAGGAAATATCACCTGCCATCTGAACCTGATGTTCTCTTAAATGACCAATAACTTCTCCAAGTTCATCATCTTTATATTTTTGAATTAATTCTTCCCTATCATCTTCAAGATTGAACATTGCTGAATTTTGACCTGCATCAAATCCATCATTGTAATATTCTGATTTTAATTCTTTCTGTTCTCCCCTTGCAACGAAGTTCCTTACAGACAAGCGTTTGGTCTTGTCAATGTTGGTCTTGATGCCTTTTCTTGAAAGAGAATGCCTTCGTGATTCTCCCTTCCAACCTTTGCCAGTTCCCTTCATTCAAAATCAACTCCTTTCTTTCTCATTGTATCTCTCGTAAATTGAGTATCTTCATGCGTTTCGAAATGCTCTTTCCATTCTTGCATTTTTAATTTCCTATTCTCATATAGCACTCCAGATAAACGATCTTCGATTGTTACGTTATCATCTGATTGCATTTCTGCAAAATCTCTTGCTTCACGATAAGTTGAAAATACTGCAACTGTACCGCCTTTTAACTGGAAATCCCGATCTTCCTTGTCTAATAAGTCTTTGTCAATTTCATCTATACCAACCATTTCCAAGTCAATTGGGTGGTACACATAAAAATGATTAGATGTTGAAACCCAATAATAGTTTGGTAATTTACTATCTCCAACCATAAATTTGGGTGGAAATTCTTTAAGTCTTAACTGCCCTCTGGCAACATAGTTACTTACATCAAACCTTCTGCCATCTGGAAGATTGGTCTTGATGCCCTTCCTCGATAATGAATGCCTTCTTGATTCCCCCTTCCAGCCCATTATTCAGCCCCCTTTACGCCTGATGCAGACATTCTCTTGGCTTTCTTATCTATCTTGGTTATGTTCCTTCGTAGATCGCTTGAAAGGTCTTTAATGAACTGTATAGTTACTTTGTTTCGGTTTTTGAAAGATTCAATCTCTATCTTTCTATGCTCGTAGGTCTGTTTGTATTCAGTCTTTAATTGTGAAATTTTATGGTCAAGATCTTTATCTTCAAGACCTGTCATTTTGAGGTTGTCAATCTTTATCTCCAGTTGCTTCTTGGCGAGTTTCTGATCTGCTCGGAGATTGAGGTATTCTTTTCTTTCATCTGCCTTGAATAATTTGTATAGTCTGTTACCTTCGACTTTTAGCATATTCAGATCGTATTTCATTTCATTGCTGTAATGCATCAATTTCTCTGTGTTTTCAGCAATTGCAATTAATGAATCTGCATCCATGCTTTCAAGCATTTCGGTTGTAACATTGTTCATTTGGGCTTTTGGAACTCTGTGTTCTTCTGCTTTTATCTTTGAGGTAATTGCCCCCATCCTGCCTTTGTTTGTTACTTTAACTTGTGATGTAGGTGGCTTTTTACCAAAATGTGATGCTTGTTCAAGTTCTTGTTTGTCAGAACGCTTCATACCTTCTTCGACTTTTGCAGATTGTTTTCTTGCATCAAGCTTTTCTTTTATTTTTACACCAATTTTTGATCTTGTGATTGAAGATTTAGCTTTATCGTATAGATCTTTTAAGACACCATCACTGACCATTTCATTACCACTGTGATCATATTCTATTTGACCTCTTGCAACAAAATCATTGACCGCAAATCTTCTGTGTGGATCTATATTTGTTTTGATTCCCTTTCTTGACAAACTGTGCCTACGTGATTCTCCTTTCCAACCCATTTAACTCAACTCCGTTCTTAAATCAACTAACATTTTTCTACTCTTATGAAGATTAATTCTGACATCAATGTTTTTCTGCTTGGCTATTCTGCTTTCAATCTCTTTAATGGAAATTGTGATCATTCTCTTGACTTGTTTTCTGCGAACACGATCTCCTTCTTCGTGTTCCTTTCTAAGCCACTTTATTGATTTTTCTGTTTCTGTGGAAGGATAGACTATAATCTTTTTAGCATCTTTTTCATATGCATCTTTCTTTACGCCACTGGCTTTGTTCTTATCTAATAAACCACCAAAACCAACTAAATTTGCTAAAGATATTACCTCTCCCAACACACCATTAGATTCAAAACACATACTGGATGATCGTTCAAGTTTTGATGTTCCATTGATCTGTTGTCCTTGTGCTGTTTTAATGCCCTTTCTTGACATTGAATGCCTTCTTGATTCTCCTTTCCAGCCCATATTATTTACCCCCTTCTTTGAATTGTTTGACATCAATATCAACTTCACCTAACCAAGTTTCAACATTAGCATCAGAAAGTAGATTGTTTCGTGAATCCACATCTGCATCTTTGATTGCTTCAATTAATGCATCTTGATCTGCTTGACTATAATCATATGATGTTGCCATGAAATTTCCAGCAGTATAATAACCTGCATCATTCATAATATCAAAACTGATTTCTGAATCAATTTCATTTCTGATCTCTTGGAGTATTCCATCATATGCTATGGCAGTAATATCAACATCATTTCTATCTGAACCTGTTCCTTCGACATATTCATCAAGCATTTCTTGTAGATCTGTTGAATTTTTACCGTAATCATCTAAATGTAATATTGCTTGTTGAATATCAAGATAACCATAGGGGCAATAGCCACTTTGGAAATCCCTAATTTCCCTTCTAATATATTCTTCACGTTCTTCAGGGGTTTGTGAACCTCTTGCAACAAAATTATTAACTGCCAACCTCTGATTTCTATTAATATTGGTTTTGATCCCCTTTCTTGACAACGAATGCCTTCTCGATTCTCCTTTCCAGCCCATTATAAATCACCTTTCCTTGTTACATCTGTTACAGAGATCACGTATTTATCTCTGTTTTCTCTCATATCCGTTAAGAAATCATGATAGTCTTTTCCCATTCCAGATGATAGTCTAATGTCTGTTTTTGGGGCTAAACCATGTTTCATTAATATGTCATGTGCAGTTTGTTTATATTGTTCACCATACCCATATTGGAATGGATCATATTCTATCAATTCTCCATCAACATAAACTTCTACACTGTGGTAGGTATTTCCATAGGTTCTTTGAAACCACTTCCTGCCAATGATTGTTATATTTTTAGCAGGTTCACCTTTTTTATTTAAGATCACAAATGTATCATTACCTCTGGCAACATAATTACTTACATCAAACCGCCTTCCGTCTGGAAGATTGGTCTTAATCCCTTTTCTCGACAATGAATGCCTTCTTGATTCTCCCTTCCATCCCATGTTAATCACCTGTATGTCCTCAATCCTCTTTTCTGATTTGCACTACCAAATTTCTCAATGTGGTTTACTACTTCTGCTTCGATTATAGCTATTTCTGATTCGGATATATCTCCTAAATCATCCTTACTACCCATCCTCATACTATGAGTTGAAGGCAGACTTTGAAGCGTTTGTATGCTGAATCCTCTACCATTTGGATAACTTAACTTGATTATCTTATTTCCATTTATATCAGTTCCAAATCCTTTCACATAGATATTAGAATTTGGCAGATCTATTTCTTTGAGTTTTCCTGATGCTTTCTTCATTGCCCATTCCATTTCATGTGCTTTGGCAAAATCTTTGAGATCGTCAATTAATTGTTCATTAATTTTTTCGGCATCTTTTCCAAATACATCAACTACATTCTTCTGAATTGTGGAACGTGATAAGTCTGGAAATTCTGCTTCTAACAGATCCATTGATATTTGTATTGCTATGGATCTTAATTTCTTCTCATTGCCATTTGTTTCTTCAATTCTTTCTTTGATGCGTAGATAATAATCTTCACCTTTGTAACTACCATCCATCATTAATCTGAAGAAACGCCTATATGGGTGATTATCATCAAATGGTTCTTGCTCATATACTCTGCTACCCTGCATATAACTGTCTAAGAACTCTCTTAATTCAATAGTTTCTTGTTTTCTTCCCCTTGCAACATAGTTACTTACATCAAACCTTCTACCATCTGGAAGATTGGTTTTGATCCCTTTCCTTGATAACGAATGCCTACGTGATTCTCCTTTCCATCCCATGTTATTTCACTCCATATCCTGTTGTTCTTTGTTCAATATAATTTTCAATATCTGATGGTTGCATAAATGATAATGTTTTTCTTATGTCAGATAAATAATTTTGATCGTCTGTAATTCTGTACATCCTTGCACTTTCATTTGCTCTTTCAAGCGGAGATAGTTTAGGATCATTATATTTCTTCTTTACTGTTAATCTTGATTGATTAATGAAACCTGATGGTTCTTCAGCATGGACATCTATTGGGAATAATTGAGCAAAGAATCCTTCATCTTTATTTTCTCCACCAATAAGCTGTTCTGGATGAGATATAAAAGTTTCAGATGTTACTACATAATCTCTACCCTTAAAAGATACAACATCTCCTTTTCCGACTTTTGATTCCTGTAATTTACCTAATGATTTCATTATTTTAATATCGGAATCCTTGCTGATATTTATTTCTGGATCTACTATTTGCCAATTAGATGAACTTCCATATTTGTCTTGTACCCATGCTTCTACTTCACCATCATATTCTTGATCTATTAATTTTTGGGAAACTGTTTCGACATATAATTTGCCTTCTGAACCTGATAATACACCAATAGTTAGTTTGCTTTGACCATACCAATAGTTGTTGTGATCCTCAAACCATATGTTATTTAATTCGTTGTAGAAGTCTTTTTGAGTTTCTATATCCATATCAGAAACATAATTTGCTGAACTTTCCCAATTGAGTACATCTTCTTCTAATTCAAATACTGATTCAATGTAAGATCGGATAAAATTCCAGCCCCTTTTACTTTCTCCAATCTCTAAAAATAATTCAGTTAAATTTTCTTCGCTGAAAGGAACTTTTAAATCAGAACTGCCCCTTGCAACAAAGTTCCGTACTGATAATCTTTTCTGATCGTCAATGTTTGTCTTGATTCCTTTTCTTGATAATGAGTGCCTACGTGATTCTCCTTTCCAACCCATATTATTCACCCATCACTCCTTCAAAAATATTACTCTCATCAGAATTACATAATACGCCCTTTTCGGACAATGAATGATCTCTGGATATTTCTTTCCAGCCCATTTTGTTTCCACCGTAATTCTATTTTTCATCATTTCTTTTGCGAGAAATGGAAAGAGAAGGGGGCAAATCCGTTTCCCCCTTTATTTACTTGGTTCAATTTTTCTTTTTGGAATTAAGATCCTTGAATGTAGTATTCAATATACCTGCAAAGAGAATTATGATTATGCCAATTGCCAATACTTGTATAAGCAAATTTGGTGTTGTAACTCTCAAATTGTAGGTTACTGCATCAACAAAATCAACTGTACCGTACCAAACATCATCATTGGTAGCTGTCAAGTTAGTCCATTGCATTGTTATAGTGATATTCGCATCATAAACTATTGCAATCTGATCTGCGGTAAAGTTAATGTATCCAGTTGTATTTTCTGATGGTATTCCAACAACATCTACTGTTCCATTGTACCACGTAACATTGTTATCATATATTACAATGTTAAACGTGTAGTTTGAACCCCAAACTGCTGATTCATCAGCTACCAAAAAGCTGAATGAATTGGCGGTTTCGTTGTTCATGATTGTGGGTACAACAACTGTTGTGTTTGTATCCACGAATGAATCATTAAATGTTATAGTTCGGGTTGAACCTGATCCTGTTTCACTTGATGCACTTACAAGTGGCGTAGCAAAACCGACAACTAATAAACCGATCAACATTAATGAAATGAATTTTTTATTCACTTTCATCACCTATTGTTCAAGTAGTTGGGTTTCAGTCTGCCATCTCGCCAATGACCTTAACGATCCACTTAAAGACCATAAGAATCACTATGATTGGCAAAAGAGAAAGAATCAATGTGGTTACTTCTGATAAGTCTGTTCCCATATTAATACACCCCCATACTTCCGAGTATGCCCTCTTTTGTTTTTCCATCTTCGAGGGAGATGTGTCCGTTGCGGTTGTTTGTATCCTGTGTGCTTCGCATTATTACTCATAACTTTCTTTCTGTTATATATAACGAAATGAGTAATCTTTAAATAGCATTACCCTGTGATGTGTATTATTGATTCTTGCTTAAAAAGTTGTCAATTGCATTTAATACACATAAAGCTATGAAAACGGTTAATAGACCGATCACAATAGAATCAACAATCATTAAGATTCTCCCCCTGCTCTCCTATCCATCATGAATTTTAATTCTATTAGTATCCCAAATACAAGAATTGAATATATTGCCAGTGGAAGCATCTCAAATACCATAAAATTAAAGATTGCATCTTGGTCTATGTCAGCCACAAGTAAAAAGCCCATTAAACCAATAATTGCACTTATTGAAACAATATATATGAGCATTTGCCCCATTTGGAATAGTAGATCTGTAGCTTTCTCCTTAATCCTCTGAATTAATTCTTTGATAATTGATATAGATCTGATAAATAGTATGAACAATATTACTAAAGGTAATGCTTCATAGATTAATAAATTCCAAAATGGTATATCATCAAATATCATTAACCAAACTTCCTTAAACTGACTACATTTATTATACCACTTGTGGTTACATTCAATTGCTCAATTGCTTCTTCAACCCTACCTTCAGATAGTAAGATGAAGAATACTACTAATTTCCAGAACATGAATACAGTAATGAAGAATATTGCTAAAGCCATCATTATTACAAAGACTTGAACAAACATATTAACTGCCCATTCTATTGCAGGGATTAAGAAATCAAGTACCGTTGATATAAATTTTCCAATTGTATTATCTAAAAATTGACCTAATCCTGAATAAAATACTAACCATGTCCAGAATTGTGCCATTGCATCTACAATCATATCTATGAATGTATCATCTGCACGATTTCTTACTTCAAGATAAGCTAACCATTCAGTATCTTCATATATTCTGCCAAAGCCACTCATTTCTATTCTGAATGCAGTAAAATCCTCAACTTCTACATCATAGAATTTAACTTCTAATATTTCAGGATCAGCATCATTAAATTGAACGAATCTTACAACTACATAATAGAAATATTCTGTATTGAATCTACCATCTGCATTAGACCATTGCCCCTCTGTTGTTTTAAATGAGTAATATGGAGAGAAAAATAATTCTTCATAAGTTACTGTTGGAGAATTGAGATATAATCTTCTAATGTGATTCCACTTATATTCTGTCCTATTATTTGTATATCCATCACTATTTCTATCTTGTAAGAAAAGATAGGATTCCTCTCCAAAATTTACAAGTTGTATGCGTGATGCTACTGCTAAAGTAGGGATTGTGCTTGTTTCTATTGACATTATTAGAAAATCATCATACCAATCTTGAACAGTAGAGGATACTTGACTACCGACTATGTTTCCTGCGGAGTTTAACCACCTTATATATACTAATGGGCAAAATTCGGGTTCAACAGTATGTCTAAATGGTAACATCAATGTATAATAATTTGTGGAATTAAATTCTGTTTTATCAATTTCCTGATAAAATTCATAAGTCATGTAATTTGTTTCATATTGTATGCTACCTATAGTTATATTATCAATAAATCCCATTTTCCAATCACCATTTGGAAATACTGATGAACTTACAGATGGGAAATCTATTTTAAGATCTATTTTAAATCTATTGGCATTATTCATAGTAACAAAATTTGTAGATACCTGATGCCATGAACTATCAACTATTTTGCCATCACCATATACATAACTCCATGTAGAACCACCATTATTTGATACGCCAAATCGCATTTGATAGTCAAATCCAATTATGCTTTGGGCTGTGTCATTCTCTCTTAACTGATAATAGCTGGATGCATAATAATTTCTTAATCCTGAAATAGAGTATGCTACTTCTTGTGTTATTACATAAGAATGAGCAGATGTAACCCCTGAATAATCATCTACTTGTAATATATTTCTATTTATGGGGCTTGTTTCTCTATACGCTGGATTTGATACTTCAAAACTATCAAATGGATAAGAACAATACTCATCAATACCTGATGGAGATGCACTTGACCATGCAGGGTTGATTTCTTTTTGACAATAAGATACCTTATCTATTACAACTGCCCCTTCAGGTGTCCATATCCAATCAGGTAATGCCCCCTGTCTATTCCATGTAAAATTGCCATACCTTATTGAACCCATGAACCTAACTAATGATGAAGCAGGGGCAGAAAGATATGGGGTACTTAAAGATGTAGAATATGTTGGATTAAATGAATTATTTTGATCATATATTCTAATATTAAAATCTCCAGTTAAAAATGGGAATATATTATTATCAAATGTAACTGAAATATAGCAATCTTTAGGTATTACATCCCCATCTATGAGTATTCGATTGTACGTTGTAGAAGAAGTTCCGTAATTTATTTCATTAGCATATACAACATCACCAACTAAGTTTACATATGCGATTCTACATATCCATATATAATAGTTTGAAATAACAGAACTACTTGATGCATCTTGGATTTGTATTCCATAAGCAGTATTACGAAAGATTTCAAAACCTGCTTGGGATTCATATGAAGAACCCCCATCCCCAACGTACAAATCACCGAAACTTATCTTTGTTTTAAGTGCCATTCCATCTCCAAAATGAATAGGGTGGCTTCTCTGAAGAAAGGCATATTCATCTACATTTGGTTGCCCGATTATACCACTATCTGTTATGGTACTAATATTCCAGAATAAATAGCTTCTTCCATTACCTGTAACTGCCCAACCATCTCCAGAATCACCATTATTTACCCCATATGCCCATCCAGAAGATGAGGACATATCCCATGCATAATCTGTTTCTGTAGCAGTACCATCTTCAAATGAATGATCTGTTAATATATCTGTAGTATGGTCTTGTACATCTGCAACATTATTTTCTAATCTAATTCCTGTTACTCCATCCCCCATGCCAATTCTAAATATCACAGACATATCTAAATCAATTGGAATTTCATAGATTGTATTATTATATGAAGAACCTGAATTATCCCATGCAAATAATGTTCTGTAATGAGAGTTTCTTCCTATATCTGATGCAGTAACCCACATAGAACAAGCATCATTAATACCTAATGCTACATCTACAATATCCCATATTATAAAGTATGTTTCATTCGGATATATTGGGGCAGATACATTAAACCATCCAAACGAATAATGAACCTTATTATAGTTTTCAAAATCACCTTTCCAAATATCAGATGTTGCATTCTCTCCAACAGAATCCCTAACCCTTCTTTCCTCTGTGGTATTTTCTAACCAATATCTTTCATTATCTGATAATAAATTTGGTTTTGATATGTTCCATTCATCATCTTTAGGAATCAATACTTCGTGATGTGTCCATGTTTGATTGTCGTTACTTGTTGTACCCACATCACTAAATTGTTTCTGGAATACTAATGATGGAAAACATTCTTCATTTGGTATCGCCCCAATATTTGAATTTGCTGTTGGGAATGTCAAATTTGCATTTCTTGGATCATCCACAATATATATTGACATTAATAGATCCCAATCTCTGCTTGTACTTATAGAGTAATTCCACATATAAGGACATCTCCACCAACTTTCTGAAGCCCCCGATAGTAGATTCTTTTGTTGAAATTCAATAGTGTTTGCAAGAATCAAATGATTATTATTTGTAGAGGTAGTTCCGAAATTTGCTTGGAATTTAGAAGGTGGTAGGAATGAACCTGAAAAACCACCATCAAATCCAACTTTAGATGAGAAATCAGGAATTAATAATTCTGCATTACTAAATCTATTGTTGGTGGTGTTATTCAAAATATTCATTGAACTTGAATAACCAACATCTTGGGCATGGTCAATGTATAGAATTTTAGTTTCACTTACAACTTCTGCCCTTACAACATTATTCATTGGCATTAATAGAAAAATTCCTATAACAAGTAAGACCATTATTGTATTTCTCATACTCTTGACACCTTCCTATCTAAATAAATTAATTTCCCTACCCATCCAACTATAAACATGAATACAAAGATTGTTACAATATATAAAAAGTATATCGCAATATCTTCAAGACCTGAATAAATATCTTCAATTATTGACCATACTGTATCTATAAAATCTTTTAAGATGGATAAAACAAAATGACCTAAACTGACTAATCCATCCCATAGTTTTCCGAATACATTAATAATAGAACCTACAAATTCACTCAATCCATCCCATAATGCTGTGGCGATCCCTTGAATCCCATATCTTATAGCCCCAAGATAATCTCCAGCTTCCCATAGTTCTCCAGCAAGATTGAGAAAATTATTTTCATACCATTTTTGTTGATATGATTCTTCTATCTCACTTGTATCAACCCATAAATCTACTATTCCAACTGCTATTCTTCTTTGGAATAAGTGAGTTGAATATTGATCACCGCCTGATGTTGTTACAATCTGTTGCCATATACCATCAGTTAATTGAACGGATGCAAATAATTCATAATGAAATGTAATAGATGGTTCTGTGTTTAGTAATTGTCTGTCTTTGTATGTGATAAACAATGGATCTTGACCGTCTAAATCGCTTGAAGAAAAGTATTCATCTTGGTATGCAAATATGCCTGTATCAACTGCTCTTGTTCCTTTATATATGTAAGTTAATCTTTGTCTTTGCATATTGCTTATCCATTCACTTGCATATGGGAAATTCCTATGGCTACCTTTATCAAAATCTTTATAATAGTAATCCTCAATTTCTTCATTAAGACCATGATTACTTAATGTTGAAAACATCAATGTTACATCACAACTTCGTTCAAATGTTATAATTATTTTTATTGCTAATTCCTCTGTGGTTATGAATGTATTACTCTGTAATCTTAATGGGATTGTTAATAATAAGTAATCAGACCAAGCGGTAAGTTCTGTACTATCCCACCAACTTCTCTGTATCCATCCACTCGTAACACTTACATTTGTTTCATTTGTTGGATCAATGTAGGTATCAAAAACTCTTTCAGTTTCAAATTTTCTATGCCATGTGTTTTCATTCCAAAGTATTGTCGCAGATACATTAATAGCAACTCTTTGTTCAGAAATCATTGGCAACATAACTGATATGTATTGATTTCCTTGTGGAGTTTCTGTTAAATTTTTATAAAATACTAAACTATCGTTTTCTTCAAAATGTATTTTCTTTCCAAACATTCCATAATTACCCCTGCCTGATTTGAATATGAAACTCCATGCATAATCTACTGGAAATTCATTAGATGCATTTAGAAAACCACCTACTAATTGTGTTTGTGATGGGATGCTAAATCCAGTACCATAGACTGTTTCTACAACATTAGACCATGTTTTAATTAGTCCTTTTGGATATGATTCCCCATCTTTCTCAATTCTATCCATCCATAATTCTTGTGTGTAAGTATATTCAATACTTGAAATAGAATAAGCCCCTGATCTTCCATTATCAAATAAATCTTCTTCAGTTAGGTATATTTGTGGTCTGCTTTTTAAGATACCTACAACAGATATAATATAATTTCTATTCGGTTCAATTGTTCCAAATATTCTTGCATACATATGCCCATTCTCAAAAATATTTGCATTTTGTTTAATGTCAGATTCTTGACTATCATATACAACTCTTAATGACCACGAATCATTATAGGGTAATGGATCACCAATGCTTGTTGGAACAGTTATCTGATTGCCATCTAAATCATATGTGGTTTCTGTTTCCCATACTGTTTGAGTAATAGTAGATGCCCCTTCTAACCATAGTTTTTCTTTATCAAAAGTATTTGTTCCAATATCAAAAAGATTTACCGCAGGATACATTTCATTGAGATCTAAACAATCAGGGTGTATAGGTATCCTAACATAAAATTCTGTAGCCCCTGACATGATTATTCTATTATCAAATATAACTTCACTTGATAGTAAGATAACAGATCTTCTTTTTGGTATGTTGGGATTCATAAAATGATTTAATTCTACATGATTATAATCATAAGTGTCATTTGATCTTAATGGATCAAAATCCATTTCAAACAAAGAGGATTCAAATAGACTTCCAATATAACTACCATCAGTTACTTCAGTTCCTAAATCCGTTTCCCATACATTTATCTCTGTTCTTACATCATTTGGTTCTGCAAGATTATTATGTATTGTTACTTCACTACTTGGTATTTCTTGACCTGTGAATATAGTATCAAATTCTCTGATAGTATTTTCCTGTGCTTTCACTACTGGACTATGAAAAATAAGTGCTACCATAATGATGATAACTGCAACTGCAAGATGCTTTGTGAAGTTCACGAACATAAATCTCCTTACATTTATTTATAGATTCCTATTGCTTTATATCTATGCTAATGTTTTATCGAAATCGAGTTCCTTCTTGTATGGAATTTTAAGTGTGTCCATACAGAATCTCAATAGTTCCAATTCAAACCTAATCTTCTTGGCTTCACTCTGAAATCCTGCTTTAGTTTTAAAGTTATACCATACGGTTTCAATCTGATTTTTCTTAACTTCTTTATATCTTGTTTCGAGATAGTAGTGCCTGTCTTTAAGAACACGAACACCATCATATATCTTATTCGCAAAAAGCTTCTTCTTTTCTTCATAATATTTTGTATTGAGCATTAATCTCTTTTGCTTTTCTGTATCGCAGGGATTTGCACAGAGTTCACACAACATTGCTTGTGCTTCATCTAATTTTGCACATTCCTGATTACACTTGCCTTCCAGCTTACAAGTAAAATTATTGCAATATGTGGGGCATCTTTCATCTCTGAATCTCTGTTTGACTTCTTCTTCTGCATCTGCTGACATTTTCTCAACTCCTAATTAATTCGTTTAGCTTCAATTCTCCATTCTGTTTTATCTACTATCAGTTCACCAATGAATGTGATCCATTCGGATGCTTTATCTATATTGATTGTACCTTTATATCGTGATATTTTTTCTCCACCAAAATAATCCATTAATGTTGGGATTTCGGGCTTGGTGTGGGATAGTGTGATCATAATAGACATTAATCTTCCACATCTCTGCATATCTCCGTTTTCATATGCTCTTGTAAATGCCCAAACAAATTCTTGAATATGCTTGATGTGTAAATTAAGTATTTCTTCCCTGCGGTATTGAATATCTCTTGCTCGTTTGTCGATTTCTGCTTCCGTTCTTCGCAGTTCAGCATCATCATTACCCCTATTCATTTATTTTGACCTCGTTAAGTGTATGAATCATTTCCCTTACTTTCAAAGAAACTTTGGTATGTTTTATTGCCCAATTCAAGTGCTTTGAATAGTTCCTCATTTGGAACTTCAACCATTTTCATTAGAAGTATATTCTCATTTGGGAACTGAAGAATATCATTATTATTTTCGTTTAAGAAACTACTATAATATTCACCAAATAATAGTATTCTGACATCCATTGTTTCAATTTTTTCTCCAAGTTGATATGTGATGTTCACTAAATCTCCTGAATTAAATAAATATTTTGAAGATGTGATTCCATTAATACCTAATTTCAGCATTTCTTGATCGTGCTTGATTAATTTCTTTTCTTCCTTATTGGTTGATTTCTCATATGCTTCTGCTAAATGTTTTTTGTATCGTTCTAATAATATTTCAATCTGTTTTTCATCCATTGTTTAGACCTCTGAATCTTCTTCTATGGGCGTTTTATCATCTTTATCTTCTTCATCTTTCACATAATCTTCCAGTAGATCAGTGTAAGTACCATAGCTACCGCTATCTTTACTTTGATAAGCATATGGTGTGATCTGCAACGATTTGTCGCTTTCTTCATACTCATCAGGTGGGATTGGAAGATGATTACTGAAATAACCGCTATGAACTAATGCTGGAGATACTTTTGAACCTCTTGTTGATTTGATGTCCATGTTATCAATCTTTTTCACCATTGCTTTTTCAAATATGATTGGTTTGATTATATATATTTCATTTTCTTCATCTGTGAACTCATAATGATTTTTTTCTGAAATCCAAAACATATTCTTTTTGTTCATAGTGATTTCTTTCTTGAATAGTTTTGATGGATTTCTTGTAATAGAATATATATCACTATTTACAAGTTTTAACCTTCTTATTGGTTGTCCACTTATGTAAATCCTGACAAATACTGCGGTATTTTTTTCTAATTTTGCCCATTGTTCAGTCATTATTTTACTACCTTGTTCCGTTTCAAATTCTACAATTCTTCCAATGAATCTTTTAATTCTCCACTCGCCCATCTTGGTTGTGTATAATGATGGCTTATGAATATACCAAAACTTCTTTAGCCAACCAACATACACGAAGGCAATTATCCCTATGATAACTGCGGATTCAACTGGATAAATTGCAATATAATCCCATACATATGCCATGATTATCCACTCCTGTTATCTAATTCATCCCTATAATTGCGTTCTTGGGCTTTCTTGATTTTCTTTTCTTCAATTTCAGCCATGCTATCAGGTCTTGATATTTCATTACCTGCGGAATCTAAATCACCACGCATTGCCATCTTCAATAGGAAATCTGCATCTTGATTGAGATCATCCATTGTCTGCTTATGAATCCTTGCCATTCTGAAATTATCTCTGCCGACATATATGGCTTCCAAATTCTTGGTGGAACTTACAGGTATTGGGAATACTAAACCGCCTGTAACTGCTTCAAAACCCTTTGCTTGAACAACAATATCAGGCGTATTGAGATCCGAACAAAGAATTGGATCAATGTAAATGGCAACTGCTTTCTTCCAGAAGTACCACCATCTTGTTTTTATGTGCATTTTCAACATTTCGTTTTGTGGCTGGATTCCAACAATATCTCCAACTCTGTAACCCTGAATCATTTTATCTCCACTGATCCATAAAGTATGTCGCATACGATCATTGTTGAGTTTACCTTTGACCATAATCTTATATGCCTTCTCTAATCTTTCGTTGGAATCTCTGGCAATCTGTATCATGGTTGGCTTCTTTTTGCCAAACATTCCTTTCATCATATTGAAAACCATCAATCCGACCATTGCTATGACCATTATCATCATTGCAGGTTGAAGCCAATCCATTTAATTACTCCCCCTGAACTGCTTCTTTCTTGTCTTTGATATTGGATAATGTTTCCTTGACTACTGCTTTCATTACGCCCATATTACCTAATTTGTCTTTGGCATCAAAGATAAATTGCCTTTCATATATCTTTTCAAGTTTTTTGCGTTTTCTTTGATCGTCTTTCAATAAGTGATCATAACTTTCAAAATGTCCTACGTTTTCTCTGAAGATTTCACTATCAATCTTGAATCTCCAGTTTACTATGTTTTCACCCCTACTTAACATTTCTACTTGTGGATGTTCTTCCAAGACTTCAATGAAGGCATCTGTAAGTGGATTCTTATTGTTTTTGAATGCTTTCTTGCCTATGTTCTCGGCAATATCGCTTTTCTTAATATCGGGTACTTCATCTTTCATTTAATCACTCCAATATATCATCTTCGCCTTCATATTCTCGGAAACACCATGCAGGAGATAGAATTATTATAATTACAGTTATGGTTTTCACATATTTCTTTTTCCATTTAGGCATATTTGTTTCAAATTTATATTTGGTATCACTATTTGGATCTTTTGGATCTATTGAAACTATACTGGCTTTCAGAGTGTAACCACGCTTCAAAGTTTGATACCCAAATTCATTGAGCATACGATCTTCAATCTGCATACCAAGTGCCATCATGTTTGTTTGCTTAACCCAAACCATAATTTGATAGTACATTGAGAATAGAAGAACTGTGGTTATTGGAATGCTCATAATCAATGGGAATTTTAATAATGAAAATACTACGCCCATGATAATGATCCCACATACAAATAGTACCATTGAATCTTCTTGGCCTAATCTGAATCTGCTTCCTTTATTTGATGTGGGTTCTTGCATGATATTTACTCCTACTTTTCCTCTTTTGGCTTTTTCTCTTTGGGCTTTTCTTCTGTTTCAAGTTTTTCAAATTCATCTTTTGATTTCTTTGATTCTTTATCATCTTTTACTATGGTTTTCTTAGCTTCTTTGGAAATCTTTACGTCAATTGCATTAGCTATTGTATCACTAATATAATCATTATACCAAAGCCATCTGGCATAATCTAATGCTTTCTTTAATTTCTCATTGCCTTTTTGTTCAAAGACTTCATATCCTAATTCAGCACATCTTTTCCAGACCATTTAGCCACTCTCCTTGACTTCTTCTGCTTTCTTTTCTTCCTCTAATTCTTTCTGCTTCTTTATGAATAGGGCTTCGGCATAGCCATTGCCATGTCTGTAATCCTGAAGTGGATCACCCATTTCAATTATTGTTCCTTCTTCATCATTTTCATCTTCATGGTGTAGTGAACCTAATTGAACCCAATATCTGTTTTCTCCTTCAGGATGCCAATCAACTGCAAGATCCATAACTTCCATCAACCTACCTAATTGGTTCTGCCATTCGATTGGCATTAACTGGATTATACTTCTTGGGATAGTGAGGTATTCTGCTTTACCCATGCCCCAAAATTGTTCCATCAATTCGCTTTCTCTCCTAATATTTGATAGGGCTTCAACTTCTTTTTGTGGTCTTTCTGTCATGATTGCAGTAGTTGTGATCGTTTTCTTAGTATGGTTAATGTCCTGCTTGTAATCAAATGTTGCAACTTTCAAATGGGATAGTGCAATGATCTTTGATGCATCTATCATACTATCTCCAATATCTCTCATTTCATCTTTATTTATTGCCATATTATTCAACTCCTAATTTAGTTCTCCGCATTGCCAATTATTGAATCCTCATGATATACTAATCCAGAACCAATAACTAATGGATCTGTTGTGAGTTCTTCTGGATTGTTAAGATGTAGTATATCCCCATTTTCCATGACTAAGAGTGTTCCATCATAAGTAATGATTATATCCTCGATCATTCCATAATGTATGTCTGATTCTTCTTCGCCATTATTCAAATTGGTTACAGTGAATCCAATGACTATCATCATAGCTACTATGAAGCACACGAATATCCCTAACTGTTTTGTTGTTTCTTTTTCCATATTAATCATCTCCTTTGTGGGTGATTTCTTTTCCCACCGCCTTTAGCTTTAACTTTTTCAGATGCTTTCTTAGTAATGATTTTCAAATGCATTGCACTTACATATGCACTATCAGGAAGTTTTTCTTCTTTATCTCGTTTAGGTTGAACATCATATTGCACATATCCACTTATGCTTGTTGATCTGGATATTGCCACCCCTTTAAAGCCTAAAAGAGTGTCCTTTACTTCTTCTCCTAATGTTATCGCAGGATCGCTATCTCTTGGAACAAATACTAAATTTGAATCTGCTATCTCAATAACTTCTAATTGTTGCTCATCAATGTGGCATGGTTCTGGAATCTTACCTTCCTTGTCTATTTTTGGTTGAACCTCAAATTGTACACATCCGTTCAAATATTCTGATTTCTCTAATGCCAATCCTTCAAAGCCAGTAATCTTATCTTTTACCATATCGCCTAATTTTACCATATTATCTATCTCCATGTTCTTCATATAGGTGTTCATTCTCGAACACATTACCAACAACCAATACATTGTAGATTGTATTATTGAGGTCTAAATCTTCGTAAGTGTAACATCTCTTTAATCTATCAAGATCGCCTTCGATACATTTTTCACAATTGCATTTAACATCAATATAAAATCTTCTGGCGAATATTTTGGTAGTATTATACATGATCAAGAACAATTCCTTGTCGTTTTGATCTTCAACCCAATCTCCAACAAATATCTTTTTTTTATTAATATCTACCTTCCCAATCCATTGCGATATTTCAATTGTATTGCGATTATCATCAGTTGTGAAACAGAAGATTGCATGGTCATATTGGTCAAGCTTTGGAAGAATTTTTCCTTCTAAAGTTGTCCAACATTTATTTATCAAATCCCAAAATCTATACTCATGCTTTTTCATTATTTTCCCCCGCCTTTTCTTCTTTTAATGATAAATTAATGCCTAATTCATCTTTAAGAGTTTGTTTCCATATACCCAAGCAATAACCATAGATTTTGTTCATTTTTTTA
>JAGLYS010000293.1 GCA_023132105.1 Caldifarciminota bacterium | reverse complement strand
ATGTGAAATTATGGATGATGATGGTTCAATGGCAAGACTTCCGAAACTGAAGAAGATCGCGAGGAAATTTAATTTAAGGATTATATCTATACAATCACTTATAGAATATGAATTAAAAAAAACGAAATTTGTGAGAAGAGAAGCAGAAGCCGATTTGCATACAAAATATGGCAATTTCAATATTATTGTATATTCTAATAATATAGATGATAAAGAACATATTGCTCTTATAAAAGGTGATGTGAAGGGAAAGGAAAATGTTCTTGTTAGAGTTCACTCCGAGTGCCTAACGGGTGATGTTCTTGGAAGTATGAAATGTGATTGTGGAGATCAATTGCATGCATCAATGAATATGATAGAGAAAAAAGGCATGGGGGTTATTGTATATATGAGACAGGAGGGAAGAGGAATTGGGTTAATAAACAAAATTAAAGCCTATCATCTGCAGGATTCAGGATATGATACCGTTGAAGCCAATGAACAACTGGGTTTTCCTCCGGACATGAGAGATTATGGTATTGGTGCTCAAATATTGTATGATATAGGATTAAGCTCTATCAGACTACTGACAAATAATCCCAGGAAGATTATCGGATTAGGTGGATATGGATTAAAAATAACCGAAAGGGTTCCGATAGAAATTCACCCGAATAAATTAAATATTAAGTATCTTAAAACCAAAAAAGATAAATTAGGTCATTTTTTAAAAAAGGTATAAAAGGAGATAATATGATAATAGAAGGAAAATTGGATGCAAGTAATTTGAAATTTGCTTTTATAACATCTCGGTTTAATAGTTTCATTACTGAAAAATTAGTTGACGGAGCAAAAGACTGTATTATCAGACATAACGGAAATATCGAGAATATCGATATATTAAAGGTCCCGGGTTCTTTTGAAATACCTCAAACAGCAAAAATTGCAGGAGAAAGTGGGAAATATAATGCAATAATATGTCTTGGAGCGATAATAAGAGGAGAAACACCCCATTTTGATTATGTATCTGCCGAAGTATCAAAAGGTATTGCAAAACTTTCTCTTGAACTGAAAATCCCCGTAAGCTTTGGTATTATAACTGCTGACACTATTGAGCAAGCAATAGACAGGGCAGGTTCGAAAATGGGGAATAAAGGTTTTGATGCTGCTATGACAGCTATAGAGATGGTTAATCTCATAAGAGAAATCAAAGAATAATTATGGGTTCCAGAAGAAAAGCTAGAGAATTAGCTCTTGAAGTCCTATATAGATATGATCTCGTTAGTGACAAAATCGAGGAAATATTTTTAGACATAAAGAAACGTGAAGACAATAGTGATATAATACTGTTTATGCAAAGAATATCAGAGAAAGCAATAGAAAATATTGAATATATAGATTCAATAATTGAAAATATTGCAATAAACTGGCGTTTAGAAAGAATGACATATATCGATAAAAATATTATAAGACTTGGAATTGCAGAGATACTTTTCTTTGAGGACATTCCCATAAAGGTAACGATTAATGAGTATATAGAGATAGCAAAAAAGTATTCAACAGACGAAGCAGGTAAATTTGTAAACGGTATATTGGATAAGGTCGCAAAAGGGGCATATAATATTAAACAATGAAATTTGTAATTATATCGGATATTCACAGTAATATTCAAGCACTATTCAGAGCAGAAGAGACATTCGGGAATTATGATAAGCTGATATCTCTTGGAGATATAGTAGGTTATGGACCAAATCCATCGGAATGTATAAATTGGGTTCGTAAAAATGCTGATATATCATTAATGGGAAATCATGATAGTGCTTTGTGCGATATAACCAATTCGATTCATTTCAATATAAATGCCAAACAGGCAATTAATATAAATTTCAATATGATTAATGAAAAACAGAGACGATATCTCTGCAATCTACCATTAAAAGAGGAATTTAATGATATTGTTTTTGTGCATGCAGACCCATCTAAACCTGAAGAATGGGAATATATTTTAGGTGAAGAAAAAATCTTTCATACATTGAATTTTATGAAAGGAAAATTTCTCTTTATAGGTCATTCACATGTACCTTTTATTGCAGAGTATAGAGATGGAAGTATGTTCATTACGAAACATACTATCAATATAAAGCCTGATGCAAGATATTTGATCAATGTAGGAAGTGTCGGACAACCGAGAGATGGTGATAATCGTCTCTCATATTCCTTTTTCGATAGCACAAGGAAAGTAATCGAAATCAGAAGATTTGATTATGATTATAAAAAAACACAAGAATCGATGAAGGGAAAGGATCTACCTAATTTTTTAATTGAAAGGTTGGAACATGGAGAATAGAATAAAAAATATCTTATTTAATGCACTAAGATTGTTTGTAGCTGTACTTCTTATGTTTTTGATATTAAGGAGTATTGACTTTGTTCCGATATTAGGGCGTATCAAAACTATTAATTTATTATGGTTATTATTAGGATTTCTCTTAACACTTTTTTTAGTATATTTAAATGCTATTAGATGGAAAATCTTACTTAGCACACATAATGTAAACCTTTCTGTCTGGAAACTGTTCAGGGTTTATCTAATCGGATTTTTTTTCAATAATTTTCTCCCTTCATCGATTGGTCTCGATACCGTTAGAACCGTATATCTCAGACAACATGGTTTAAAAGAGGTCGCATCATCTGTAATTATTGAAAGATTTATAGGTGTAATATCCCTTTTCATATATATGTTTATTGGTTTTATGTTTATAGAAAGAACCAACATTGATTTTAATATTATATTATATTCAATGATTGTTTTATTTGTTTTGATTTTAATGTTTTTTCTCTTGTTTAATAAACGAATTGTATCGGTTTTTAAACCACTTGTACTGAAAATTAGATATAAGAATATCGGAAGTATGGCAATTGAATTTTATAAAACATTTCTTGAATATGCAAACAATAAAAAAGATCTGCTATTAGCATTACTAACATCATTTTTAATACAAACCATAGTAATATTTATAAATATTACTATCGCTAAAATGTATTATATTGACATAGGAATAATCCATTTCTTTTCACTTATTCCCATTATAAGCGTATTAAGTATGATCCCTGTTTCGATTAATGCTATAGGAATAAGAGAGGGGGCTTATGTATATTTTTTTACAATGGTAGGAACAACAAAGGAGATGGCACTTCTAATATCACTTTCGTTTTTAGTGATAACAGCAATGACAAGTCTAATCGGAGGAGTATTATTTGTCTTTGAAAAAGGGAATAAAAAACTTGAAAAAAGTAATAATAAATGCAGATGATCTTTTCCTTGATAAAGAAATAAATAGAGGGATTGGAGAATTAATCGATATTGGAATCGTAACATCAGTGTCTGTAATAGTTAATCTGGAGTATAATAAAAAGGATTTTTACAATTTTTATAAAAATCATCCCAATGCTTCATATGGAATACATATCAATTTAACGAATGGCGTACCTGTCACACATCAAAGTTCAGTCTATTCTATAATAGATAATACCGGTCGATTTTATGATCCTAAAATATTTATTTACCGAATACATGCAATGAATGTTAAACATCTTAGAAAAGAAATTTCAAGTCAAATATGTATGTTTATTGATTCCGGTGTGCCTTTGAGTCATATTGACTCTCATGATCATATTTTCTGGATTTCCGGTAAGATGAGAAAACTTCAGATTGAATTTGCATCCAAATATCGTGTACCTGTGAGATGCCCGGTAGTTACGGATATGGAAAATAAAACACTTTTCTTTTTTATATTAAGGTTTTATTTAAGAATTCATAAAAATGTACTTAGAAGGTATGTCAGAATGCCGGGGAATTTGATTGATATCTTCGGAAGTAATTCAAAGAAGAGTAGTATAATAAAGAATTTATTAATGGTAAATGATGGTATTTCAGAAATATTGACTCATCCCGGATATTCATATAAAAGAGAATTTAAACACCGCGAAAGAGAAATAGAAATATTGAAATCTTTGTGGTTTACAAATTTATTAAAAAGTTATAATATTGTCCTTACAAATTTTTACGAAGTATAGGAGAGTATGTCATGAAAGCAATAGTTACGGGAGGAGCCGGGTTTATCGGTTCGAATATCGCAAGGTATTTGTTAGATAAGGGTTATGAAGTAATCGTTATTGATAATCTTGAAACAGGAAATATAAACAATATTCCTGATAATGTGGAATTCTATGAAGTTGATATATCAAACAGTAATGTGATAGATATAATGCAG
>JAGLYS010000292.1 GCA_023132105.1 Caldifarciminota bacterium | reverse complement strand
CCATAAGTGAATTATTTATGGTAATTATATGATCGGAATATCGTATTGTTATAAACTCTAATATCTTCCAAATAAGCTTTTTAAAGTAATTGGAATTCGCTTCCATTTCACTGCCAATCTCATGCATATCGAATATTATTGGTTTGGAAAACAAAATTTTATAGAATATGGCTGCAGGAGCCGTATTAATATCCGCAAACATTAGAATATCAGGTTTTATTTGAATTGTCTTTAAAAGGAATAAAGCCCATGCAATAGGGAATTTCAAAAAACCTATTTTGCCGGTATTTATGAAAAGGTTTTTATCTTCAATCCCACTATCTCCTATTGAAATTGAAAAAGTATCAACTATTTTTGAAATAGAATTCAATTCCTGCTGTACTCTTTGATCATAATTTATGTTACTATAAACGATATAAAGTAATTTCATTTATTAAATGCCCCTTCCGGGTACACATTACCTGCAAAAATAAAATAATAGTTTCCCGACGAAATTGTATATTCCGCTTCGAAAGAAAAACCAATCTTCGCATATTTTGTTATGTTTTTCAATAGAACAAAAGGTCCTATCTCCTTTTTTTCTTTAAATGAATATAACCATAATATATTTTTTTCAATTCTTTCAATTTCAACAAAACTACTGCAAACATTTTTACATCTATTTAAATAATTAAAAGAGTTTTTTATGTAATTATTTAGTTCACATCTAAATGATTTTATATCCGGGATAACAGCAATATAGTAATTAAATATTTTTTCAATATTATTATATTTCTTTGAATCGATTATATTTTCATTCTTAATAAACTTATAATAATTAAGTAAATTCACAAGGATACTAACATATGAATCGTTGTTTAAACTGACCTTCCACAATAAATAATCCCCTATATAAGCTAATATCATATCATTCTCAACATCTTGAATATTGATTTTATATAATGCTCTTTCTTTGCCGGCTATCGAATTTTCAATAAATTCACTAAATCGATTAATATCACTTCTAATTAAATCTTTTTTTTCTCCCTTAATCGAACTTATATATTTATCAAAAATTTTATCCATTTATATATATTCTCCTTCCAATAATAATTCCTAATATATCTATTGTCATAACTCTATTTTCCTGAAAGAAAAATCCGATAGATCGATATATAAAACAGTATTTAATAATCCGGGTTTGTTAATTATACAATTAATCACCTCAGACGATGCAATCGAAGCGATACTCCCAACACTATCGGCACTCACCGGTGTTATATCATCCGATTTCTTGAATTCACCGACAAGATCCGACAGTTTCCCGGATTTGCCACCGACAAGAGTTAATATATGACCATAATTTCTTTCTACTGCAATGTGAACAAAAAACATATCGTTTTTTATTGAATTGTTAAGAACTATCCTCGATTCATAGTTGTCCAAGCAATCGACTATTCCTTTCACATCATCAGGCAGTTCAAATCCTTCATCTATATTTTTATCAATAGGTACAATTCGTGAATAGGGATGGATTGAAGAAAGTAATTCGGATGCAATAAAAGCTTTCTTCTTACCTATATCTTTCTGCTTATACAAAATTTGCCTGTTGAGGTCAGGTTCATCGATAACCCCATTATCAACAATGTATAATTTACCAATACCCGCTCTTACAAGTATTTGCGACATAAATCCACCGAGTCCTCCGACACCAGCTTGCAGGATAACCATATCCTGTAATTTCTTTTGTTTTTCTTCTCCCCAATAAGCAATCTGTCTTTGAAAAATCATAGCACCTCCATATATATATATTAATTTAAATTTTAATTATGTCAAATGTAAATAGGAAAAATCTTGTAGATATGTATAGACATACTTACCAGTAACAAGTATAAAGTGGCAAGTTACAAGTTCGTAAACTGTAAACTGTAAACCGTAAATTGCAAATTCAGGAGATTGTCATTGCGAGAAGCGAAACGACCTGTCTGCGTGCGAACA
>JAGLYS010000291.1 GCA_023132105.1 Caldifarciminota bacterium | reverse complement strand
TCCTCGTTCCTCTCCAATCTCCTCCTTAAAACCAATCTTCAATTTTTCCTCTATCATCTTTATCATAGAATCCTTATATTGTCCCGATTTCAATAGAGGAATAAAATTTTTATCATTGAACAAATATTCGAGTCCCTTATGAATGAAATGCCCTATATCTCTCTTGTCGAACTCATCATCAATATTTTTTTCCTCTTCGAGTCTTAGTATATATTTCATATAAAAACGAAATGGGCATTTCATATATGTATCGATCTTAGAAGGAGAATATTCGAATGAGTATAATTTATCTAAAACATCATTGTCTTTTATCCCTTTGTTTTCCCCCTTTCTTTTAATATCGATATTGAATTTTATCTTTTTATTTTCATATGTTATGTTTTGTTTTTCTCCCTCCCATAATATCTTTTCAACAAATCTGCTTCTCTCCTTATCTTTACTCTTTATGTAAACAATATATATTTCCTTCGAGCTTCTTAATATTCTTTCGAAATAGTACTTGAATATTTCATTTCTATCTTCATATGTCGGGAGTTTTAACAATTTTCTCAAACCATATGGCAAAAGCGGATCGTTAGTGTCCTCAGATGGGATTACCCCCTCATTTGCATCCATTATTATCACTTTATCCTGTGAAATATTACGGGTTTCCAGAAGTCCCATTATCTGCAATGGTTTCAAAGGACTTCCTTCGAATGGTACCTTTTTATATTCACAAACCTGTCTGAAAATTGAGAACAATTTACTGTCATTCATCTCAATTTCGGATACATCACTATCGATTAAATTATCTAAAACAGACAGGAATGCATTGATAAACTTTTTTGACAGAGGATAATCCATTATGTGTGTTTTTTCATAAATAGATTTTAGCATCGATTCTATTATCAATGAAAGATTTTTCAGTGTTTTTATATTATTAAATGGTTTTATAAATATATCGAATATCGAATCAAATATATTTTCAACATCACATATCCCGAAACTTGAATATTGTTCCATCATCAAGATATTATTTATTGCGTCTTCCTTTATTATTTTCCTGATCCGGTCATAATCAACAAAATAGATTCTATCATCCGTAAGTTTTTTTCTAACCACTTCACAGACAATTCTAATTAATGAAAAGTTATCTTTATATTTGAGATTTTTTATATACGGATGAGACAGTAATTTTAAAAAGTCTTTGGTGAAATAGTAATTTTCATTTTTATTTTCCTGTAATGTAAAAATGATATTGATAAGGGAAAAGAATAGTGTCCGCTTCAATCGATAACCCATTGTAACATTATACGGCACATCGATTCCATCCATTACCCAATTCAATATCGGGAATAATTGCTCCGGATCAGGTAAAATCAAACCGATATTTTCCTTGTCTCTAATGCCGTTTATTATATTATTTACTCCAATTACCTCAGAATGAGAATCAAAAGCACTGATTAATTTAATATCGGCAATAGGTGAATATTTGCTATTGTTTTCATATTGTATATCCTTATCTTTTATCCATTTGTCAATTGTATCCGAAAACTGTTTCCATTGTCCGTCCTCTCGTTGCACAATAAGTGTAGTATCACCTTTTGAAAGAAGATTATGAATAATTCTCTTTTCGCTTTCCGTAAGAGCAAAAAAACCTGAAAATATAAGAATTTTGTCATTTAATAATGAAATATCTGTTTTGTTGGCAAGAGTATTATACTGCATCGCTCTTGTCGTATAGCCACAATCACATAAGTATTTATGAAATTTATCGATTATTTCATTTAAATTTTCAAATATAAACTTAATTTTATCAGGAACAGTGTCAAGATAGAAATATCGATTTGCAACTGATATCATTTCTATATCAATCTCATTTATCACACTTAATAATTTATATCCCCATGGTATAAATTTCTCAAATTCCTCACCGAACTTATATCTATCTAAATTATCTTTTATAGACTCATAAAGTAACCATATAAGATTAATGTCAACATCAATTGCTTTCTTATCTATATTTACGGATTTTTTTACAAAATCATCCATTGAGTATGTTTCAGGAGGAATAAAATTACTATTAATCTTTTCCTGTAAGTATTTTTTAAGATATAGAGAAGGTCTTTTCCCCGGAAAAACAACAACGATTTCACTATAATCTTTTCTGTTTTCCTCAATAAACATATCCATAGTATATTTGATGATATCCTTGCCGAAAGGAATCTCAATTATTTTACCCATCTATAATTTTTACCTTCCTGTCATCTAAATATATTAAAATCCCAATACATTTCATATTATAGATATTTCTAACAATATTCATATAATTTGCAATTTGTCTGCGGTGCTTTTCATTATACATTTCCCCTGTTTTATAATCTATAACATAGATCATACTTTTTTCGATTACTAATCTGTCTATCCTGAAAGATTCCCCCTTGCCTGTAACTATCTCTATTTCATTATGTATTTCTATATTGTTTTTATATAAAAAGCTAATTTCAGGATTAATAATAAGAAATTTTAAAGCATCTTCAATCTCTGATTGATCGATTTTATACTTTGATGCCATTCTAAAAGCTATCTGATCGATATTATCACTCTTCAGTGTATAAATCTCAGATAAAATTTTATGAAATGTATCTCCTCTTGTTACGGATTCTCTTCTTTTCCTGTCAAAAAATATATCATTCTCGGTAAACACTATACGATTATACCACTCTTTGCTTTCCAATGGGAATTTATTATCTATTATCTCATCTTGTTGCAATGCCTTTGATATTACACTCTTTTTACAAAAGTCCCCTTTCTCTATTACACTAATGTTCTCCTCTATATCCTTAAAAAAGAGAGATTCCTGTATAAACATTTTGTTATCTTTATTATTACTTTTGGGCATAAATACAAACAGTTTTTCCTTTGTTCTAGTCATCGCAACATAAATGGTATTCAAATCATCAAGAAAAGCTTTTGTTTTTTCATCTTCATATATACCCTTTAATACATCAGAATATTTTATATAATCTTGTTTTATATAAAATGCGGACAAATTTTTATCTGTTTCATTATAATAAATACTTGAGAAACCTCTGGTATTTTTAGCATCCAGTATCGTTACAGGTATAATAACGACAGGAAATGACAATCCCTTTGCCTTATGGATTGTCATAATTTGAATAGCATCGATATACTCGGGAATTAAAACATTGAATTTATCACTATTGCTATCATCATTTTCTTTCCATTTCTCGATTATTTCATCCACACTGAGTTCCCCCTCCGATTCGAAATCCTTTATAATTTCAGAAAATTTCATAATATATCCTGAAATATAGGGAAAATTCGAAAGTATAGTAAACCGTTTTATTATCTCTACAATAAGATCATAGAGAGGAAGATAATTAATCAAGCTAAAAAACTTATCAATATAAGTGTCCCAGAGATTTTGATATTCCTTTTTAAATTCCCAATATAATATTTTTTTATCATTATTCCTTTTTACAAAATCAAAAACTGTTTTTCTATCTATTCCCGCTTTTTTCAGAAATATTTCACCGGATAAAAATGTAAAGAAGGACAAATTATCCATAGGATTATTTAAAAATTTAAGAAAGGAAATAATCTCATTTATAAATTTATTCTCGTTAACCTTTACAATTCTATCGAATATTACACTATACTCGTTATGCATTAGTATATTTGCTATTTTCTCCCCTACCTTATTTGTCCTTACCAAAATCGTAATATCTCTCTTAGAGTATCCTGCATTAAGTAATTTTTCAATCGTTTTAGGAATTCTATCATTATAAACATCCTCATATTCACTATTATCATATCTTTCCACCCTGATGTATCCTTTACTTTCTTCCATAGGAATCTGCTTTACATTACCGTATGTTTGTATAACATATTCTTTTTGTATACTGTAAATATTGTCTTTGATATTGCTATTTTTATAATCGATAAGTTCGGATAGATTAGTCAGGGAGAAGCATTTATTATTAAAATCAACGATTTCTCTTGCGCTTCTGAAATTATATTCGAGATTTCTGTCATATGTATCTCTTTTATTCTTATTGGATTCATACACACTATTAAACAAAGAAACATCACCACCCCTAAACCTGTAAATCGATTGTTTTACATCACCGACATAAAACAATGATCCGTTTGTGGAAAGAGCATTATCTATAAGTGTCTGAACAATATTCCATTGAACCTCGTTTGTATCCTGAAATTCATCTATAAGATAATGATAATATGTGTCTCCCAATTTATAAAATACCTCGGGAACATATGATTTCGTAAGTAAATTATTTACTTTTTTTGTTAAATCTCCGAGATATATACTGTTTGATTTTGAAATATATTCATCTATCATTTTATCAATTTTACTAAGAAATAATATATAATTAGATAACTTACTCTCGGATAGAAATTCTATATAATCGGTAATTGCATTATTTAATTCATCAACAAACCCGGAAAAGTAATTATAATACTTTTCCTTCCCCTTTCCACTGAGCAAATTCTCTACTGTTATCTTATTATTATTCAACTTATAATTATCTTCAATAATAGATAGGAGATGTTTCCCTTTAGTACTTGATAATTTAATCTTCGAATTTTTATTATCTAAAACAATCTTTGCCTGAGAAATAATTTTCTGTGCTTTATTTTTTATTTTTTTCTTTTGTTGTTTTATTTTCGAATTATAATGTGAAGAATCATTAATCGGAACTTCAAATTTCTTTCCGCTTAAGTATTGTTTATTTATAAATTCTTCTGCATTTCTTCTTAAATCTTCTATTGGCTGCCAATTGAATTTATCACTCGTTTCCGCCTGAAACTGTATATAATCAATGAACATTTTATATACATCATAATGATTGTCGATTTCACTAACAAGATACTCAATTGCATAATCTATATATTCTTTCATATCCAGTACAATCTTAAAATCAGGTGTTAATTCCAGATCAAGTGCTGAAACAAGTGAAATATAAGTAATCATGCTGTCAATTGTTTTTACCTGAAAGTGGGTATAATCATCGATAATTCGATTGATATACTCATCGGATATATTTTTCAATTCATCAGTTGAATAATTCAAATCATTAATTACAGAATTCAATAATTCCTGATCATTGATATTGATATTTTGAAAATAGAGAGATTTTAAATTTCGAAGAATTCTCTCCTTCATCTCTGTGGCTGCTTTATTTGTAAATGTAATTGCAATTATATTTGATAGTGCATTATTTTCTATTTTATTTGACAGAAGCAGTTTGATAAATCGTTCTGTTAAAGCATGTGTCTTCCCGGATCCTGCGGAAGCATTAACCCTGTATATATGAGGGAATATTAGTTTGTTAAATAATACTATTTTTGAATTATCACAATCCATTTCTTAATTTAACATATTACCTTTATAATGTAAATAAACTTTATTACAAGATTATAAAGTATATATAATAATTAGATTTTTGTTTTATTTATTTACTTATAATATAAATTATTTGCTTTGCGACCATAGCTTCTTATAAATCCCTCCTCCAATAAATTCTAATAAGCCAATATCACGAAGATATTGTAACTGCTGCCTTATTTTAGGTTTTATATTATTATTGTTCGGATGAATTATTTGTAGATACTCTTCAAAAGAGTATACATCTTGAAGGGAAAAAACATCTTTACTAATCTGCAACAAACATATAAAAACATCTTTCTCCCAAAGTTTAAGATTAAGTATAATAGATTCTACTCCTCCATCATATTTCTCTACTGAGTTTTCATTGCTTATAGTCTCTTTAAAAATATTAATATTTTCTATTTCTAGCTTTCTTTGTTTTTCTTTAGGCACTGATGATAGTATATTTTCTGCTTTGTTTATTATATCAATGGTTATTTCTGGATAATCCTGATTATTAAACAAGGATAAATAATCTTTTTTTATATTTTTAACAATTTCTCCTTTTAATAAAACCCCATATTCGAAATTATTTTTTAAACCTCCTGCTGTTAGATTTCCGGAAGTTATTATTGCCTGTTCGTCAAATATAAATAATTTTGCATGCAAATTGTGTACACTTTTTTGTTCTACAAGATGATTATTAAAGATTCCTAGAGCAGACAGATCTGAAACCCCTCTATGAAAATAAGATAGCTTAAACGAATTAATATATTTAATATCTATATTTTTTGAAGTATTATTAGCAACTATTTCTGCTATTTGCTCTTTAATAAATGGACTTGCTAAATATATCTCCTTTTTTGATGACTTTAGCAAATTTATAAAAATATCCTGCCATGGTGATTTTATTATATCAATGTTTTCCATATTTTTACTCCATTTTTAGTAGCAGTAATTATCTAAATACTTCTTATTTATTACTTTATTTATAAATAAAATCCTTATTTCTATTTCCTTATAGTATGCTTCCAGCTTTCTTCATCTCCCGTTCTACTTTCTTGTATTTTTCATCCAGTACTATTATAAATCATTCCCCTTCATCTGTCAAACATTTCCTCTATTATTTCGGTAGATAGGTATGGACATACTTACCACCTTTACTAT
>JAGLYS010000290.1 GCA_023132105.1 Caldifarciminota bacterium | reverse complement strand
AATTCACGAATTTGTAACGAATTACACAAAGAGAAGGGGAATATTTATTGCTTTAATTACACTAATTAAGACTAATTTCACGAAGGGAAGGGGAGATATATTTTTACTTTGATTTCACAAATTACAGCGAATTACACGAATAATAGGCGATAGACATCAGACGCCAGACATCAGACTTCAGCCGTAAGGAAGGGAAGAATAGTAAATAAAGAATAGGAGCAGATTCCTGTTTTCACTGGAATGACATGAATTTTGAATTTCGATTTACAATTTACGATTAACGATTTACGCTCTCTATGGCACCCTCACTTCAATCATCTCTCATCGAGGGTGAGGAAGTAAACCACGAAGTGGGATGGATTAATATAAAATTTAAAGCTTTATAATTTTCTTAACAAATCTTGACTCACTATTCTTGATTTCTACAAAATACAATCCGCTTCTTATATTAATAGTCAAAGAATTTGACCCATTTTTGAGTAAAATATTATTCTTCGAATATACGGTTCTTCCATCTACACCAATCAGATTGATATTTACCGAGGATTCATTATCGGTATTTATAAATAGTTTTCCATTTTTATATATTATATCGTATTTAGCTTTATTTAAATGCTTTATCTCTTTTATTCCTAATGGATTAATATAAAAATTGATACCGGTATCTCCATATGCAGCTTCAATATAAGATGGATCACAAGTATATCCCGTAGGAACTTCGATATAAACGCCATAAGAATCCGATGCTGTTGATATTGGCAGGGAATAATGACCATCGGAATATGTCAGTGTATACATTTCTCCGACATTTTCATTGGTTATCGCATCACATTTGACCATAAATGCATCCGTTCCGATACCATCGATATATACATGACCATTAATGTCGGAATCGGTTTTATATACGACAACATTCATATTCGTTACCGGACCGGATATAATCAAATTTGTATCTTTGCGCTCCGTGCAAAGTGGATACAAACATTCTGATACCGTATTATATAAAAAAGTCCAGTAACTCCATGCACTTCCTTTCATAATATCCATACTATAGGAGCCATTCGAACCAATCCCACAGATAAGATTCATCGGATATTGAGTTGTCCCTATATAAAATGAACCATATAAAGACAAACTGAATGTATCCAAAATAGGCGTGCCAAAATTATCTGTAATATTACCTTGCAATACAGCTCCGTCCGTACCAATCATTGCAATATTATGTACATTCGAACCAGTAGTGATCAATATCGAATCATATGGGCAAACATATCCCGGTGCGACATTTGCCAAATCCATAATTCCGATATATATATATTGTCCTACAAGTGAATCCGGAATGTTTATACTATAGTACCCTGAACTATCGGTATCAGAGGCAATACCTACTTCACTCTGGTAACCATATCTGATCATTGTAATTATTCCGGGTGTCGAATCGGGAACGATAACCTGACCGGATACATTTGTAGTTGTATTTAACTGTAAACTTGTAAACGGTATCGTATCTGCTCCACCATTATCGATAGCAACAAAAAAACCCTTCCCACAAACAGGGATAGGTGTCAATAATCCCATATAAATATTGTTTTGAACTTCATCTGCATCAAAGGGACTTCCATCGAATATTTTAACGAAATGTGCAAGTTTATCAGTATTATCGAGGATATTATTTCTATCGACATCGGTATAGAATTTGATATCAGCTGATGTATCTGCTTCGAATACTCCTGAAATACTAAGTGTTTCATTTACATAAAATGTTGGTGTTGTTGAATTGTTAATCATAAGATTCGAAAACCCAAAACATATCAATGGGAAGAGAATGATTAAAAGAAATAAATACTTTTTCATCTTTACCTCCAATTTTTATATTAATATACAAAAATATAACGATATAAAAGATTTATGTCAAATCCTAATATTTTCAATATATTAGTTCAATTTGTTATACTCTGATACGGTAAAATCCATTATCTCTTTTATAAATGGTTCATCGAATCTGAATTCTACCCCTGCTGTATTATATATTTCGGAAATCGGTTTTGAATTCCCAAGTTTTAATGCATTCGTATAAAGTTTAATTGCTTTCTCAGGATTTTTTTTGTAATTTCTCCATATTTGTAAAGCTCCTAATTGAGCCATTCCATATTCAATATAATAGAAAGGGACTTCGAATATATGTAATTGAAGATGCCATGATTTTTTAAGATAATTCTCAAAACCCGACCAGTCTATATATTTTTCACTAAAATCTTTAGTAATCTTAATCCATTCATTATTCCTTTCTTTTACCGAATGTGTAGGATTCGTATAAACCCAGTGTTGAAATTTGTCTACACTAATACACCATGGAAAGAAATAGATTATATTAGCAATATGATCTTTTTTTGCTTTTATCAAGGTATTGCTGTCTTTATAAAAAATGTTCCAGAAATCCATCGTCAATAGTTCCATACTCATACTTGCAAATTCTGCAACTTCCGACGGTGTGTTTCTATATTCTATAATCGGAATATCTTTCATTAAAAATGTATGTGCGGCATGTCCTCCTTCATGTAACAGGGTTATTAAATCTTTATGTAGGCCGACAGCGTTCATAAATATAAAAGGCATTCCAGTTTTTTGAAGGGAGTAATTATATCCTCCCGGTGATTTTCCTTTTCTACTTTCCAAATCAAACATATCATGTTTTTTCATTATCCTAAAATACTTGGCAAAATCCGGGTTAAGCATGTTATAAATTTCAATTACACCGTTTAGAAGTTCAGTACCAGTAGTAAATGGTTTTAGCTTTGGCTCTTCTTTTGCTTCTGCAATTTTATCCCATGGCTTTATTGTGTCGATAGCGAGTTTTTTCTTCCTCTCTTCGAATAGTTTACCGGTTATCGGAACAATAATATTTTTAACCGCATTATGGAATTCAAAGCAATCATCCGGAGTATAATCAAATCTATTATTAATCTTGAATATATAATCTCTATAATTCTTAAAACCCGCGTTTAAGGCTTTATTTATTCTTATTCCTTTTAAATTGTCAAATAAATTTTCAAGATAACGATTATGTTTGTACAATTCGGATCTCATTAATTCCCATGCCTTTTTTCTTCTCTCTCTAATCGGTGATTTTAAAACCTTTCTTATTTGTTGTAGAGTATATTCTTTTCCTTCGAATTCTATTAGAATATTCCCTATGATTTTTCCATAATCCGAAGACAAGTTAATTTCCTCACTTTCAAGAGGAATATTTTTCTCTCTAAAGATTTCCATCTGATTTGCTATATTTCTCAAGAATATCCTATATTTGCTCCCGGGTAAATTTTCTTTAAATCTACAATTATACAATTTTCTGTCCAAAGTGTGGTTGTATTTCCTATAATTTGGTAATATCTTGTTTGTAAAATATGTAAATGTCTTTTTATAATTTTTATTATCCGTAAATCTTGTCATATTAATATATGATCTCGCGTATGCTTCATCTATAAGAGAATATAGCTTACTTCGGTCAATAATCCATTTTTCAAGTTGATCTACACTATTAATCCCTCTACTATACAATTCTTTATAGAAAGGTTCTACATCTTTCCATACTTTAAAGTCTATTTTGTTATACATAATATCTACCTTCTTCTAATCCCCATATTTTATAATACAATAACATATAATTATGTCAATAGTATCCTATCTGTTAAGGGTGATGTGAAATATATATCCATACATATTTGCACTATATTTGTTAAAAATACTTGACTTAATCATTATTTAGATGTAAAATTTTATTAAGAATGGAGGTTTTTATGAAAAAATTATTATTACTACTATTTGTTTTAATATTAATAATTCCATTACAAGGGGAGTTCCAGTCTGATAATGTTTACATTGATATACCATCAGCTAATGTATTGCCTAATGGTAGATTCGAAATATCGATTTCTGCTGGATTCCCAACGGATAATACAATTCTAAATAAACCCGATTATGATATTTATTTTACTTATGGCTTATTATCCAAGTTGGATATTAGATTGTCAATGTTTACATTAAGTGATTGGGTTATCGATTTGAATTACAATATTGTTAATGAAACAAAAAATGTACCGGCTCTCGCAGTAGGATTATTCGATGTAACATATAGAAAATATATATCAAGTGGCGGAGGGGGGAGTGAAACAAATACGGGATTTCCGGATGAAAATTACGGAGATCAAAGAGCGATTGAGAATGCATCGTTATATTTTGTTATGACAAAATCATTTTCTGATATAATCAAATTCAATCTTGGTATAGGTAGAGGAAGATTTATCGGAATGTCCGGTATTTCTCATTATTTTAATTACAGTGCTTTTTCAAACGATTGGAGAAATGCCGATCCTAATATGTTATTAGGATTCTTTATTGGGGGAATGATCAGATTATTTCCAAAAACATATTTTATTGCCGAATTTGATGGCAGGGATGCTAATGCAGGAATAAGATATTTCAATAAATATTTTAGCATAGGGTTGGCAGGTACACACTTAGAGGCTTATACAGCTCCTGATAATCCGCAAATATCAGCAAGATATTATGCAAATATAACGGTTAATTCCTCAATGTTAGAGAAGCCCCAGAAACCGATTATAAGATATTTTACATTAAACGGAAAAATATTGGACAGAGCTACAATGAAACCGATAGCAGATGGATATGTATTTTTACCTGATATCAGCGAGAATAAGTATAAGGTTGATGAATACGGTAGATTTAAACTGAAATTCAGAAAAGGGGAATATTGGTTAAAGGGTTTGGCTCCCGGTTATTACTGGCAAAAGCAAAAAATAATAGTAGATGAAAATACGGGAGAAATAACATTCCTGTTAAAGAAAAAGGTAAAGAAAGTTAAGAAGATTATTAAGAAACAAGAACCGGAAATTATTAAAAAAGCACCAGTAGTTAAAAAGAAAACTATACCGGCAGTTAAGAAAAAAACTACGATAAAGAAAAAGAAAACAACGCCAAAAGTCAGTATTTCAAAGCTTTATGCCGAAGGTATGAAAGCTTATTTAAAGGGCGATTATAAAAGGGCTATAAATCGCTTTGCAAAAGTAAAGAGAATAAATCCGAATTATAAAAATGTACAGAAATATTATCGTCAGGCAAAAAGACGTCTTAAAGCATTAGGTGGATAATTTAAGACAGGTAAAACCTATATTTTTATTAAGGAGAATTAATGAAGAAAATAATAATACTCTTATTAACTATATTTATTACAGTCAATTTATTGTTAGCTGAAAAATTTTATACGGATTATGCCCGATTTTATGGCGATTATAATATGACATACACTGAATTTTATTATCAAATACCGATGTCATCATTAAAATATAAAAAAATAGGGGATAATAGAGAAGCAAAGTATGAACTATATATAAAAGTAAAAAACGATATAACAAAAAAGGAATATGATGCAAAATGGATAAAGAAGTCTATTATGCCAAAAGATAAAAACATAGTACTATCAAGGAAAAATTTAATTGATAAAAAGGATATGATTTTATCTCCGGGTAAATATTCTGTTTATACTTACTTAAAAGATATATACGGGAAAAAGAAATTTGAAAAGAATTATCCTTTAACATTGGAAGATCAATCAAAAAACCTTACATTTAGTGATATTGAATTGGCAGATTATATTAAGGAGGATACAATCAATAATATTTTCAATAGAAATGGATTGATTATTTTACCAAATGCAAGTCATAGATATGCAAAATGGAAATATTTATTACAAACATATCTGGAAATTTATAATGTAAAGCAGGATACAAATAAATTCAAATTAAGATATTATATCAAAAATTCCACAGGTGAAATTATTGATAAACAAGACTGGAGATTATTGGATAAAATAGGTGTAGATATGATAGATTGGAATGTTCACAATGTACTTGGCTTAAAAGATGGAGATTATACATTATATATTGAGGGTGTCGATGGTAGCGATACTGCATATGTGTCAAAAAAATTCTTTATTAAAACATATGATATAAATCCTGCCAGTTTGATATTTCGAAACAGTGATGAAGAAAATGAGTACTATCACCTTGAATATCTTCTTGCACCTAAAGATCTGGAATATTTTAATAGTTTAAATTTACAGGCAAAAAAGAATTATGCAAAATATTTTTGGCTAAAAAATGATCAGAATCCAGATACTCCATATAGCGAAGCATTAGCGGATTTTGTAAGTAAGATGAAGTATGTTGACACTAATTTCAAAGAAGGAAATAAAAAGGGACGAGAGACTGATAGGGGAAGAATTTATTTGAAATATGGAAAACCAGATCAGATCGTAAGAAAAGGAATAACCCAACTGTATAAACCCTCAGAGATATGGTTTTACT
>JAGLYS010000029.1 GCA_023132105.1 Caldifarciminota bacterium | reverse complement strand
TTGGCATCCTCAAGTGCTTTCTGCATTTTGTATCTAAATTCCATATAAACTTCAGGGCTTGTTAAAGCTCCGAAAGCACAAGGTTTATTGACATCCATCTTCATCTTAGCTTTATATGGTGGCAGATATTTATCAACCAACTCGATGTCAGGTATATCTACACCCTCGGCGGTATGCGATAACACAAATGCATCAAGTATCACCATTGTAGGCATACCGACCTGCTCTGATACTTTATATGCCATTATAATCGAATCAAGTACTTCCTGGTTATTCTGACAATAAATTTGCATCCAACCAGTATCTCTCTCGGAAAGCGAATCATTCTGATCTGTCCATATCGTCCAACCTGGTGCCATTGCTCTGTTGACATCAGCCATAACAATAGGCAATCTTGCTCCTGCTGCCCAGTGTACCATTTCATGCATTAGAGCCAATCCCTGGGCTGATGTTGCTGTAAATGCTCTGGCTCCCGCTGCCGATGAACCTATTGATGAAGCCATTGCAGAATGTTCGGACTCAACTTTTGTAAAGACCGCATCGATTTCTTTATCCGCAACCATTTCCGACAACCTTTCAATAATCGTAGTTTGTGGTGTGATAGGATAAGCGGCAATTGTCTGAACTCTGCTTAAGAGTACCCCATAAGCTACCGCATGATTTCCCAATAAAACTTTATTCATTACTCCTCCTCTATCATACTGATGCAATTAACAGGACATTCTTCGGCACAAACCCCGCATCCTTTACAATAATCATAGTTGATTTTCGGGGGAGTATTTTCATCAACAATGTCTATTGATGCATCCGGACAAAATTTCCAGCAAATAAAACACTTGATACATTTTGATTCATCAATAATAGGTTTTAAATTTCTCCAGCTTCCTGTTTTATTACTTGCCATACTACCCAGTGATGCAACCATATCCGGCATATCCGAGGCACCCTTTATTACGATTTTTTTCTTACTGTGTTCCATTATGCCTCCTCGTTATATTTAACACTATTAAAAGATTCCTTAGCAGCTTTTATATTTGCTTCGGACTTTACCGGAACAAATTCTTTGATTGCCTTTGCAAGCGATTCTATATCAGCCACTTTAAGAACTTTTATAACCGCACCAAGTATTGCAGTGTTAACAATCGGAGCAGCTGCACTTCCAAGCTTATTATCTAAAGCTATTTTTGTTGCATTCACTGTTGCTACTTTAAATTTCTTTGCTAATTCTTCAAAAAGTTCCGGACTCTTATCGGAATTGATAATAATCCAACCACCCTCTTTTAATCCGGCAGTAATATCAACTGCATGCATTAGCGTAGGGTCCATAACTACGACATGATCCGGATTGTATATCTTTGATCGTTCGGCAATCGGTTTATCCGATATTCTTGTAAATGCTTTAACAGGGGCTCCTCTTCGTTCAACTCCAAACTCAGGAAATGATTGAACATATTTTCCGGCTTTAGCTGCAGCTGAAGCCAATGAGAGTGATGCTTTCACACCCCCCTGCCCTCCTCTACCGTGAATTAATATTTCTATCATTATACCTCCTTTAAAATACTATTTATATATATGCAATATAACAAAAAGAGAAGCTTTTTTCAAGTAAAATAAATCGATAAAATAGAAAGAATAAAAACTACAACTCATTATTCAGTACCCCAATTTATCTCTAAACTTTTCAATATCTAAATTTTGTATACTCTCATCTCCTTTAAAATAGTCTCTAAAATCCCCCGGCATAGGGATATATTTTCCCTTCATTTTTGAATATATTTGCCCATCCTTACCTACCAGTATACCTTCGACATAAACAATCCTGCTATCTGCTTTTGCTATTTTAACCTTTGATGTAATTTGTATCCCTGTTTTTACATTTATTTTATATCTTATCAATAACTCGGCTGTTACACAATTTTTCCCGGTTTCGGCAAATGCAGCCCAATATCCGGCTTCATCGAATATTGTAGCTGTAATTCCTCCATGCATACTGCCTTCCGCACCGCTATACAAACAGTCGGAAAAAACATCTACACAAGAAAATCCATTGTCAAAATAAGGTTTTAATCTCAAACCCTTTTTGTTTTTCCCTCCGCAAACATAACAATTTTTATATGTTGGAAAATATATCCTCATTTTCGATCAAAGAATATGTTTTTATTTTTTATCGAAAGAGGAATACCTACAATACATTTTATATTACTTTCAAATATATTCAATTCATTTACAGCCCTTGCAACAGAGTACATAATTCTATTGTCAACATTGAATTTTGAAGCAATACTAACAGCAGAACCAATAGCTATTCCGGAATCTATTATATTGAATGTACATATTGAATTATGTTTTAAATTATCACTGCAATCATCATAATCACAAAGATTGCAATTTCTTATACCTGCTCTTACTGATTTTATGGCAATTAATACAAGGGCATCGGAATTTCTCAAATTATCGGCATCCCTTATGAAGAATTGCAAATCATCTCTCTTTCCAATCTCTTCCATCTTTTTGGCAATTTTTTCAAATTCACTATGATATATTATTTTTACATCAATATCATCCATACCTTTCGTTTTCGGGGCTGTAATCGCAGAAGAAGCCATCAATTCCGCAATATATTCGATTGAATTCTTTATTATCGTTTCTCTGTTCTCCATATTTAGTAATATAAACTTTTAAAATATTTTGTCAAGAAACATATAAGGGTCGGGGGTCAACAGCATCTCATACCAGATCCTGAACTAAATTCAGGATGACACCTTACTAATTCGTGTGATCAAAATAATAAGGTCTTTCTTTTATTTAATTCTTGGTGAATTCCCTATTTCCCCCTTCTCAGCTGAAGTCTGATGCCTGAAGTACATTATTCGCAAGATATAAATAGTTAACTGTTAATCATAAATCGAAATATCTATTATGTCATTCTGAACTTGGTTCAGAATCCCATAACTTATCACTTAAATCTTTCCATCCGTTATTAAACCTTGTTATTAAATTAATTTTCCATTCTCTATGCCAATTCTTTAATTGTTTCTCTCTTAGAATAGCTGATTTTACATCACTTGTGCTTTCATAATATACTAACTTCTTTAAATTATATTTCTTTGAAAAACCACTTATCAATTTTTCTCTATGTTCGTAAATCCTTCGCTTTAAATTATTGGTTATACCTATATATAAAACATTATTATTTCTATTCGTTATAATATATACATAATATTTCTTTTTCATACTTCATTCCTAGTATTTCTTTTTCTCTCAATAGATTAAATTCTTCTTACATATAATTATATCTTACCCTTATTATCATTCAAAACAAAACTATGTCATTATAAACAATGCCATACTACTAACACTTTTATTCTCCTTATTTTATCATAATTCATTAACTTTGCAATACTATATGAAAGTACTATGAAAGAAAGAAGAAGGCATAACATTACAATGAAAGGAATAAACAGATATAGTGTTTTATCAAGAAAATTATAAGGGGTGCGAAATGCACCCCTTATTTATTATCTATAATCTATGAAATACTTAATTTAGAACTTTCTAAAACCTTCTAATGTCTGGAATTTGTATGTAAATACAACATTATCAGCTGTAACTGCGGTTAAATTAATAATCCCGTAATTGTCAAGAGGTGTTACCGTACTTCCCAAAAAATAAACCATTAAATAATTGTCCTGAACACATGATTCCAGGTTATTATATGTTGATCCCGATACATACTGTGTACATGCTGTCGGTTCAGTCGTCCCGTTATTTATAAAACCTGTTATATTCGCACCATTTCCGCTTGTAAATGTATAATCATCAGCGGAAACAAAAGAACTATCATCATTTAAATAAAAATCGAATGTTTCTTTATATGTGTCATCAGCGAGAGAAACGATTTCAGCATTTCCATTAAGTGCATTTATATCAAATCCGCTACCACCCGATGTCGAAGATAACGGGTAAATTGTCATAGCAGTTGTTTGTTCGTAAGGTGCATTACTTAATGTTGCAGAAGTACCATACTCTGCACTTGCAAAAGCCAATACACTGTATGTTCCGACTATTGCATCTAGAAAAATATATTCTGTGTTTGTATCCGGTTCTACTGTATCACCGGCAGGTGTTATAACAATATAACCGTCCACATCATCTACAGCAGTCCATGATAGTGTAAGATCAATACCGTTTGTTCCTACTGTCCATTCAAGATTAGTTGGTGTTCCGACTACTGGTGCCGGATTTGTACAACTTGCGAGACCAATTATTATTGCAGGTATTATGAGTAATAATAGTATTCTTTTCATTAAATCCTCCAGATACTATATTTTTTTCTTTTTAACTATTTTCTTCTTAGGTGTTTCTTTTTTGACTTCTTCTTTTACCTCTTCTTCTGGTTGTAATTCATCAAGCTGTATATTAAGTTCCTCGATCTTCTGATTTAAAACAGTAATAGAATCATTCAAAACCTTAATTTCTTCCTGATTAGCAGTGTTACATCCTACGAATCCCACCGCTACTACCAATGCCAAAATTCCTACTATTAGTTTCTTCATACTTATTTTACCTCCTTTAAGATAAAAATTTTCAGTCTTTCCATTTATTAATCATATCGATTATATATAATATTTCATTTTCTGTCAAGAAGGGATGCACTGGTATTGAAATAACCTCTCTTGCCAATTTCTCCGCATCCGGCAAACTGCCTTCATCTAATTTCAAATACTTGAAAGCTGTTTGTAAATGTAACGGTATAGGATAATGAACAGCAGTCGAAATATCATTTTCATTTAGGTATTTCATAAACTCATCCCTTTTCTTGGCTCTAAGTGTATACTGGTGAAATACATGATCTCTATTGTCTTTTATCAAGGGTATTTTAACACTATATATATTCTCCGAAAACTTCTTTGCAATTTCTCTTCTCCTATCTGTCCACTTATTCAAATAACTGATTTTAACATTTAATATGGCAGCTTGGATAGCATCAAGTCTTGAGTTGAATCCGATAATTATATGATGATATTTCCTGTCGGATCCATGAACCCTCAATCTCCTTATTTTCTCGGCAATTTCATCATCATTTGTTATAATCGCACCTGCATCACCATACGCTCCCAAATTTTTTGTAGGGAAAAAACTCATTGTACCGATATCTCCCCATGTACCGGCAAATTTCGATCCGTATTTTGCCCCGATTGCCTGTGCCGTATCTTCTATCAGGAAGATGTTATGTTTATTTGCAATATCCTTTATCTCATCGATATCACATGGTTGTCCGAATATATGAACAGCAATTATTCCTTTCGTTTTCGATGTTATTTTCTCTTCTATTAAGGATGGGTTTATATTACCCGTTTCAATATCTATATCAACGAATACGGGAACTGCACCACACAACGATATAACCTCCGCAGTTGCAATAAATGTGAATGGTGTTGTTATAATCTCATCACCGGGTTTTAT
>JAGLYS010000289.1 GCA_023132105.1 Caldifarciminota bacterium | reverse complement strand
AATATTCGCTCCTGTTATTAGTCCTTTGGTATCTTTTAATGATTTATCAGCTATAATTTCGATATTTTTTAGTCCGTATGGGCTAATATATCCGGGGGTACTTTGAGTAATAGATTCTATTTCTTCATCAGTTGCAAGTCTGTAGTTTATTCCCAAAATACAGTTTAATTTTTCATCTTCGATTTCATCATCACCCCTTAAAAGAATAAAAACAGGCTTTGAATCGACTATATAAAACAAACTCTTAATAAAATATATTTCATCTTTATGTAGAAATTCAGCTACTGATTTAACATTACCTTTTACAGGGGTGCTAATTATACTTAATTCATTCTCTTCTCCTGATATACTTTCAGTATCAGCAGTTGCAATCTCAATATTACTGGCGTAATTACACTTATCGCAAACAACAATTCTATCTTCACCTACTTCCGATTCAACCATAAATTCTTGTGAAGCGGAACCGCCCATCAATCCGCTACTTGCAGAAACAATATGAAAGTTTAAACCGAGTCTTTCAAACATCCTGGAATATGCTTTGTAATGCATTTGATAACTCTTATGTAAATTCTCAAATGATGTGTCAAGGCTGTAAGAATCTTTCATAATAAATACTCTTGTTCGGAGCAATCCGCTTTTCGGACGAATTTCATCTCTGAATTTCCACTGAAAATGATACCATATTTGAGGTAATTCCTTATATGAACGAATTTCCTTTCTCGCAAGATCCGTAATCAACTCTTCATGAGTGGGAGCAAGAACCATATCATGGTTTTTTCTGTCTTTCAATCGAAACATCTCACTTCCGTACGCTTCCCATCGTCCCGTTTCTTTCCATGTATCGGCAGGTGTCATTATCGGAAGAACGATTTCCTGAGCATCGATATTGTTCATCTCTTCTCTGATGACTTTAATCACTTTCTGAACGGATTTAAAACCCAGCGGAAGATATGAATAAATTCCACTTCCCACACTTCTTATGTAACCGGCTCTTATTAAAAGCTGGTGGCTTTTAATAACGGCATCTTTTGGATATTCTTTCAATGTAGGAATTAGACCTCGTTTTAATTTCAAGAGTTACCTCCGTTTGTATAATTTTAACCTAACCTATATAGCAAATATTGACATATATGTCAATATGGAAGAAAGGATATTTTTTTTAATTTAATAATAAATTGAAAAAAAATCCTTTTTGTGTTATAAAAAATGAAACATTGGAGGAAAAAATGGAGATAATTAAAAACTGTTATATAATTACAATGGATAAACACCTTTCACAATTTGAATGTGGAGCTGTAGTCATCGAGAATGGTGAAATTTTGGATGTCGGAAATGAAAAGGACATTTTATCTCATTATAAAGCAGATAACATATATGATGCAGATAAAAATATTTTATTACCCGGGTTTATAAATACACATACACACTCCGCAATGACACTATTTAGAGGATTTGCCGATGACCTTCCTCTAAATAACTGGTTGAATGATTATATTTTCCCATCCGAGGGGAAGTATGTGTGTGAAGAATTCATAAATAATGGCTGTCGAATTGCTGCAAGTGAAATGATAAGAAGCGGTATAACAACATTTCTTGATATGTACTTCTTTCAGGATATGGCCGGTAAGGTTTTCAAAGAAGCGGGTATGAGGGCTTTCCTCTCGGAAGGATTGATTAATTTCCCTACACCGGATATGAAGGATCCTGAAAAAGCAATTGCTTATGTCGAAGATTTTATAAACAAATGGATCGGTGATGATCTGATTTCACCTGCTATCGCCGCACATGCCCCATATACATGTAGTGATAAACTTTTAAGAAATGCAAGAAATCTTGCAGATAAATATAACCTTGTATTTAATATTCATTTATCCGAAACAGCATTGGAAGTCGATACGATATTAAAAGAGAATGGGGTAAGACCTGCTTTCTATCTTGATAATCTTGGAATTTTAAAAGAAAAAACAATTCTTGCACATTGTGTCCATATCAATGAAGACGAATCTCTATTGATCAGAGACAGGGGTTCATCGATTGCCCATAATCCTCAGAGTAATATGAAACTTGCATCGGGAATTGCTCCGGTAAATATGTTTAAACGCATAGGGATAAATGTTACTATTGGAACCGACGGAGCATGTAGTAATAACAATTTGGATATCATCGAAGAGGGAAGAGAAGCTGCTCTATTATCAAAAGTTTTTGAGAATGATCCGACATCATTGGATGCCAAATATATTTTACAGTGCCTTACGATAAACGGGGCAAAGGCATTGGGAATGGAAGATAATATTGGCAGTATCGAGAAAGGGAAGAGAGCCGATATTATTATAATCGATATACATACACCGAATATGATACCGCTATATAATCCGTACTCCCAGATTGTATATTCAGCCAATCAATCCAATGTGAACGATGTTATGATAGATGGTAAATGGGTAATGAAGAATAAAAATATATTATCATTCGATGATTCGAACCTTTTTGAATTAGGCGAGAAATGGAAAAAAAGAATAAAGGGTTGATATTTTATATCGATACATTAGGATGTTTTAAGAATCTTGTTGACAGCGATATTCTTGTTCAAAATCTAATTGCCGGGGGTCTGAAAAAAACAGATGATCCCGAATTAGCGGATATTCTTATAGTAAATACATGTGGGTTTATAGATGATGCGAAGAAGGAGTCAATCGAAACTATTCTGTCTCTTGCCAGCGGGAAAGGCGAAAGGAAATTAGTAGTTGTAGGATGTCTTTCGGAACGATATAGGGGAGAGCTTTTGGACCTTATACCGGAAATCGATATAATAACAGGTGCTAATAACTGGGATGATATAAAATATCTTATCGATAACGATATCAGAATTTCTTTCAATAAAAGGCATTATAGATATAATAAGATTATTGGAAAGAGAATATTAACACCTCCTCATATGGCATTTGTTAAGATATCGGAAGGTTGTAGTAATACTTGTGCTTTCTGTGCAATACCGCAAATAAGGGGAAAATATCGTTCAAGAAGAATGGGGATTATTATAAAAGAGGTGGAATTGCTTGTAAAGGGTGGGGTTAGAGAGATAAATTTGATATCTCAGGATAGTTCTTATTATGGTTTGGATATGTATGGAAAAAAAGCATTGTTCGACCTGTTGAAAAA
>JAGLYS010000288.1 GCA_023132105.1 Caldifarciminota bacterium | reverse complement strand
ATCAGAACCAAAACACAGATGGAAGAACAAGTCGTGTTTTTGAAGAATTGGGAAGAAGAAAACAAGGATAATCCAAACAGGGCTATATTATATCCATGTTGGGAATGCAAGAGCATAGCCAAGAAACTTGGTATGTGGGGGGATGAATAATGCCTGATTGGTTTGAAGTCAGCAAGGATGGTCTGAAGGCATTGCAGGATGGCAAGTCAAAGACCTTCATCATGGCAGAACTGATCCAGAACGCATTGGATGAGGATGTTAAGAACATCACCATAGAAGCTACTTATTACAGGAATCTGGCTACAATTTCCGTTGAGGATGATTCTCCCACTGGCTTCAGGGATTTGAGAGATGCATACACATTGTTTGCTTCCTGCTACAAAAGACCTAATCCTGAAAAGAGAGGTAGATTCAATTCTGGCGAAAAATTTGTGTTCTCAATATCCAAGAAGGCAATCATTGAAACAACCACTGGCACAATAGTCTTTGATAGTAAGGGAAGGCACAGCAAGAGAGCAAAGAGGGATGTCGGTAGCAAGATCACAATCGAAGTTGCAATGACAAAGGCAGAGTTCCAAGAGATCGTGGAATACATCAATCTCCTGATTTTGCCAATAAACATCATTGTAACCTTCAATGGAAACATTGTGAAGCCCAAGATGTATGATAGGGATTTCACAGCAACATTGCAGACAGAACACTTGAAGGGAGATAAGTTTGCCAAGACCAATAGGAAAACGCAGGTTCAGTTATTCGATACAGGTCTTACAGGCGGTTGTGCTTACATCTATGAGATGGGCATCCCTGTTTGCAAGATCGAGTGCGAGTATTCAGTTAATGTGAACCAAAGGATTCCAATGGGCATGGACAGAGATATGGTTTCCCAAGCTTATTTGAAGGATCTCTTTGCAGAGGTATTGAACCATACCTTCGACAAGCTAACAAGCGATAATGCATCTAATACATGGGTTAGAATCGGTATGTCGGATGATCGTGTATCAAAGGATGCAGTTGAGGAAGTAATCAAACAGCGATTTGGTGATAAGCCACTTGCTTACACCGTAGGGGATGCCATCAGCAATGATGATGCACTCGCCAACGGTCATAGGATCATTCATGGGGCAGAGATGTGCAAGGATGAATGGGATAACATCAGGAAACATGATGTGCTTAATTCCACACAGGACAAATATGGCAGAGGAACTTGTGATTGTTGGGATTATGATCCACTCACAAAGGGAATGCAGATGGTTGAGAAACTTGCAAGGAAGATCGCTAAACTCACGCTTCGCAGGGATATTAATGTGCAGTTCATTGAATGCGAATCATCCAATACTTATAATGCCACTTTCGGATTAGATGGCTTGACCTTCTATGTTTCAGCATTAGGTGAAAATTGGTTCAATAATCCGCTTGATCAGAAAGTTCTCAATCTTATCATCCATGAACTTGGGCATGATGGTGGGCATCACACAGAATCAGGATACCACCGAACCATTACGAAGATTGGGGCTATGCTGACACTGGAAGCCCTTAACAATCCAGCATTCTTTGATGAGTTCAAGGCGGTGGTGTGAATGGATAATAATCAAGTTAAAGCATTGGAACAGGATATGGATGATACATGGGAAGTTCCTGAAGCAAGGAAAACAGTTTTGCCTTCCTTTGATAATATCAAGAAAGAATACACCTATGGCAGTTACAAAAACATTGTGGTATATGCACTCAAAGAAACAACCAAAGAAGGATACAATTTCATTGTGCTATATAGCCCAACAGGAGTTTGCTTTGGCTTTGAGGGATGGGGAGATGCTGAAGCATTTGCAAAGGGCAGGAATGCCCATGCATCAGCGTTCAATAAACTGATGGGGGAGAATTAGATGGCTAAAGATTATTACCACATTGGAGATAGGCAGAAGGGTGATTGATATGAATAAAACCACCAAACGCATCCTTCTCATCACAGATGATTATTCTGATGAGCAGTTTGATGATCTGAAAGAAGAATGTGAGAATGGAGAGCATTTCAGCACACTCCATTGCAATGAAAAGAACTGGCTTAAATTCAAGTTTGAAAAGGTAGATCACTTCAATAAAATTGGCATGGAAAAATATGATGCCATCCTAATTGATTATGGTCTTGTAGGTGATGAAGCGAACTTGAAGATATTAGCAAGATTATACGATAGAGGAATACCATTGGCATGGATCGGTGGTCTTGTTGATTTTGTCAAAGAGGATGCCAAAGAGAAATTTCCAGACTTCCCATTTGCACATGGGATATACTCTGCTGGATTAGAGGATTATGAACTATTATGGGTACTCTACAAACTATTTGAAGATGAAAAAGGTGATGCGAATTAGAGCAAAGCTTATATACCTATGTACTAATACACCTACTGCAATATTGGGTTGCAAATGATAAGGAAGTGGCAAAGTGGCAAAAGGTAAAACTTGGAAAGACAAGCTGACAAAGAAAGAAAGGAAACACCTTTCAGATAGTGGAATCAGAACCAAAACACAGATGGAAGTACAAGTCGTGTTTTTGAAGAATTACGAAGAAGAAAACAAGGACAATCCAAAAAGGGCATTATTGTATCCATGTTGGGAATGTAAACAGATAGCCAAGAAGCTTGGGATGTGGGGTGAGTAAGTTAAATGATGCTAACTTTCAAAATCAGGCATGGTCGTGATTTCAGCGAAGAATTAGTAAAGGCAAGAAAAGTGGCTGAATATGGTTTTAAAACTAAATCGTTATCATCCGTAGATGTAAAACATATTGGTCTTAAATCATCAATATCAAATCAGATACTACGAAAGTATTCAAGAGATAAAAGATGTAAGGCAGTTAAAAAAGTAAATTTAATATTACCTAATCAAAGAATGAAGTTTGATAAAGAAAAACGAGAGATATGGATACCATCTTTGAAATTAAGATTAAGCTATCATTTTCGGAACGATTTTGAAAAAATCAATCAGATAGAGATTGATAAAGAATATGCAATGGTATCCGTAACAATTAATGAACCCGAAATTACAGAACCAAAGGGCTTTCTTGGAGTTGATTTAAACACAACAGGACACTGTGTAGTAGTTGCAAATGCAACCACTGGCAAAGTAATGAAGATGGGTAAGAGTGTTAATCACATTCATAAAAAATACAAAAATATTAGAACCAATTTACAGAAAAAAGGTAAATATAGGAGATTAAAAACGATCAAGAATCGTGAACAAAGAATAGTCAAAGATTTAAATCATAAAATGAGTAGTAAATTAGTGAGTTTAGCAAAAGAGAATGAATATGGCATAAGATTAGAAGATTTGAAGGGCATTTGTGAGAGTGTCAAGACTTCTAAACCATTCAGGTATTCTTTGAACATTTGGTCATTCTATCAGTTTCAGCAAATGGTAGAATACAAAGCCAAGTTGCATGGGGTATTGGTTGAATATGTAGATCCACGATACACAAGTCAATTGTGTAGTCGTTGTGGACTTTTAGGCAACAGGAATGGCAAGGGATTTAAATGTTCATCTTGTGGTCATGTTGATCATGCAGATGTTAATGCTTCATTCAATATTGCATTAAGATCCAGTTGTATAGGTCAATCCAATGCAGAAAGAGATGTATTGGAAGGGAGTACCGATACCCCTAAAAAGTCAATGTTGATGAATGGCAGTAAACTTAAAACTTGGATTATAAAGAATGTCGGCAATGGGTATGATAACATATTATGAAAGGAAGTGGTTGAAATGTTACCAAAAGGAATGATTGAGATACGATTGAAATATGTGAGAGAGCAATTGTCGATTGCAGAGAAAGAATATGAACTGGCATACAATTCAGCATCAGGCAAAGAGGAACACGAAGCACTATCCGAGCAGATGAAGATACTTAAAAGAGTTAATGCTTGGAAAGTAGCAGAGCATGAACTTATGCTTATGTTGGAAGATCCAGATGTTCGTGATGATTGGCTTGAAGAAGGCAGAACGATTCATCTTGGTAAAGCAAATCGTGGAGAACTTGAAACAGATCCAGCCAAGATATTTGATAGACTAATGAAGGATTTTGGGGCAGATCATTCATGGTATGCTCAACTTGTGGCTACATGGTTATTTGTCGCACAACATAACACAATGCCACTTCCAAATGATGAGAAGGTATTTTACAAGGCATACGATATTATAACAAAAATCAAAGCCAGAATAGACCACAGGAACGAAGGGTTCTATGATTGCATGGGATGTAGAAACGAGAAGAACAGGTATCAAGATGGCTACAACATGATCAAGGGCGTAGAACACTGTGATGGATGTGCCAAGAAGATTGAAGGTTATAATTTTGGCGAAGTAACACAGGAAAGATATATCGAAGCCCTGAAGGTTTACTTAGATCATGCATATCCTGATGATAAGCCAATCTGGACATTGTTTGGTGGAGAACGAAGGATCAGTGATATTGAATCCCCGAAGCAAAAGCGTGATTCTATCCTATTCAACGCATCTACCAACCCACACAGATCCCACTTCTTCAAGAATGGAATCCCTACATCAATTACTTTTGGAAGCTGGATTCAGCCCCATATGAAAGTAAGGTATGATGGTGAGCATCTTTGGGTAGAATCAAATGAAGAATCAGATGATGGTAAGAGTGCTTGTGAATTGAGCAGACAAGTTAAGCACAACATTGAACACGCTTGGCAGGAACTTGAATGGATGCCAACAATTGATAGCACAGTTCATTATCTGGAAAATCATGACAGTGAAGAAACGCTATGCTGTATCCTGCTTGATGAAGGTAAAAAGATTTTCACTACAACAAAAATAAACAAAGTGGATTGTTCTCATTGCCGAAAAATCCTGATTCATAAGGGATTGATGTTTGATAATCGAACAAAGCGTGATTGCCAGAAGTGTTTCCATCCTCATCAGCAGAGTGAAATGACTGGAGAAGCGTTGGGATGCACAAAGGCAGGATGCGGATGCAAAGACTTTGATGATGGGGAGTGATTGGTATGGCTGATGATATGGATGTGCAGAATAAAATTGATAACAACCACAGTGAACGAAGCGTAATGCATAGCAAACAAGTTTGTGATGTGCATTTCAAATACGATTGCCCGATATGTCGAAAAAAGGGAGTTGAGTAAATGGTTACAATGTACATCCCTTACAGTTTAATTCAAGTTGATATTGATGTCAAGAAATTAATAGATCATCTGAAAACGCTTGGTTTTAAGTATGTTTTCGACACTGAAATAGATGGACAAAAATATGCAATAGTCAATTATCCAAATGGTAGTAATTTTATGATTGAATACAAAGGAAAAGAAGTCAAGGATATAATTGAAGGAACAAGAACACAGAAGTTCCACATACTTGAAGTGGATGGCAATATGATATATGAAGTGTCATGGGATGGTACAGATGGCATTGATAATGTTATCAAACATATAGAAACCTTTGATAATTACTTTGATGCATTCTTCCAATATGAACATCTTGCCGACTTTAAGAATACCAAAGCATCTCTGAAGTTAAGGTTATTGCCACTTCCAAAAATAAAGGGAAATGGCGATTTAGAAATAGGGGATGATTCTTGAATGGAACTTTGTAGATGTTCAAAATGCAAAAAGACAGCGTATTTATCGCAGAACGATTCCAGAGATTGCCAGTGCGGTGGAAGATTAAGACCATACAAAATTGATGGGAAATATGTATCTAACAAGATATGCCAATCCTGTAAATCAAAGGGAAAGGGAGATATAAAAATGCTCATCACAACAAATGTTGGTAGTTCCCGATCTGTGTTGAAATGCCCACTATGTAAGAAGGTGGTTTAGATGTCAAAAAAGGAAGAAGAAATTGAAGTTGATAGAAGATTACACCAATGTAACAAGTGCAAAACAGGAAGGTACTTGGCGAAGGGAGATTCCAGAGAATGCCAGTGCGGTGGAAAGCTTGTGAAGGTTGTTAGAAATCCAGAAAATCTCCAGAACGGAGATATTGTGATATACAAGGAAGATGGTTTGATATATCAAATTTATCAGATTACTTTTAAATATTCTTGGATCACAGCAAGACCATATGAACACTTTGGTAAAACATTATTTAACAAAATACCCCAAGATTTTGAGAAGGTGGATTAAAATGGTAAAAGAATTTGATGTCAGTGAGGAAACATTTGTAATGGCTAAACAAGAGGGCTTTCCAGATTATAAAAGGTATGTATGCCCCGATTGTGTAGATCATTCACAAATGACCATGAGAGAAGTAAATAACAAATCAGGTGAGATGGACACAGAATTTGATTGTAAAAATCTATTTACCAAAGATGGAAAAGTGGTTTCTCAATGTAATTGTTATAGTATGGTTCATGCACTCGGATATGAAGAACTACAAACAGATCCTATGGGATCAAGAGAAGAAGGTTCGAGGGGTGGTATGATGGATCAGGATTTCTTTGATAAAAATAAAGTGATTGGCAAAGCAAATTTTAACTTCCTATATACAACCATAATAATGGGATTATTGATGGGGTTTTATTTAATCCACATATCAATAACCAATGCAGTTGAAGATTATGCAGAATCCTGTTTATTCGTTGGGATTGTCGAGATTGGCGTTGCATCATTCGGTGTGATATATCGAATCTGGCTAATAAAAAAACGGATATTAGTTGAAGATAATAAATGTGTCATATGGTACAAGAATGGTTATACTTATCTTCAAGAAAAAAAGGAAGTGAAAAAAATAAGTGAAATAATGTATCATATATACTCTGGAGAAATGGAAGAAGGTTCATTTATGTCCTTATGTGATATTGAAATTACCATTCTTGAAATGGCAAGAAATTATGATGAGGTTACTTGTGCTGAATGCTTAAAGAAAAGAATAGATGTATTAGATGATGGGCATGAGCATAATAAAAAATCAGTAGCTATTCTTAAAAAAATGTTAAATAAATTAATAGGTGGTGTGAATTAGATGAATAAGACTATAACAAAAGCAATATTGAGAATTTCAACAGTAATAATGTTTATCTCATTATCAATATATGCAAGTTATTCATTTAATTACAGTGAGTTATTCAGTGAATCTAAAATTGATGCTGGAATACTAACATTTTACACATTGATATTAATTGGCGGTATAATATTATTTATATTTACAAAAGGGGGAAAAAATAATAATATTGAAAGATATTGCGATTGTTCAGCATATTTTGGAAAAGTTAGATTATATGAATGCGTAATAAGAGATGGCGGTGGATTACCATGTCCATATGTTTACACGCCTGAAAGATTGTGGTATAAACCACATAAGATCCAAGAATGGTTCTATGCTCAAATATGGAAGGTCAAAAATTGGAACTTATATAAAACAGGCAAGGAGAAGTGAGTAGTATGGTTTGTGGTGGACATGGATTTTTGAATGATGATACTTACTATCAAAATAGCGAATTAAGTTCAAACAATAAAACAATAGCACACATCTTATGCCCTGAAAACATTTATGACTGGCTATGGATATTAGTTTCCAGTGTAGTAAGCATTAGTCATAAGAATAGAAAACGAATACCCCGATTTATATTCTTAATAGGGCAACTAAAAAATGAGGGTGATTTGATGGCAATTACTTGTAGATCATCAGATGATATTATAGTTACTATGACACCAAAGACATTTGGTAGATTTAAGAAATTGAAACCTCAATCTAATATAAATAGTATATTTTCAGAACTGACAGAAACACTTTGGCATGAAATGTGGCATTATAAATTTAAAAAGGGTACAAAATATCCAACTGATAGTGAACTTGATAAGGTACATTCAGATTTTTTAAAGACATTTAATTTAGAATATGGAGATGAAAAATAATGGCTGGAAAAATAGAATTGAGTTATTTACAAGAATGTGTAGAAAGCAAGTATGGTGATAATCGAGTAGTTTACAACCTTTTCAATTTTCCAGTAACCAACTTTCTGGATATATTCAAACACGATAGAATAATCATTCCAGAATATCAAAGGGATTTGGTTTGGGATCAAGAAAAGAAGGAAATGCTAATTGAAAGCTTAATGATGAATATGCCAATCGGAAATATCTTCATGAATGAGAGGGGTTTTGGTGATTATGAACTTGTGGATGGGCAACATAGATTAGATGCAATCTGGAGTTTCTATAATAATAAATTCAAATGGGAAGGGATGTTTTACAAAGAACTCCCTCAAAAGTTCCAATCTCGCTTTAATATGGGTGTTGTAGCAACTTATATTACCAAGTACACAGACAAAAAGAAATTGATCGAACTCTATTACAGAA
>JAGLYS010000287.1 GCA_023132105.1 Caldifarciminota bacterium | reverse complement strand
ATATGGGAATGGTGATTGAATTTATGCACTTTAGATATTCCCTTTCTCTTCTATTCCCTCTTAGATCCTGAAATAAATTCAGGATGACACCGTAGTGGCACGATGCATCGTGCCCTAATTCGTGAAATAGAAATAAATAATATTCCCTTCTCTTTTACCTTCGTGTAATTCATTCTCTAAATTCGTGAAATAAAAGCAAAATATATTTCCCCTCTCTTAGTGTAATTCGTTATAAATTGGTGAATTCGTGGTGGATCCCCCTTCCTTATCTTTATTGTAAATTGTAGAATGTCGAGACACGACCCTAATTAATTGTTGTTATAATAAAATCAATTGACGCTTTTTTGCCAATATGGTATAAGTTCATTAATTATTTTATAATTTAAGGAGATTGTTTATGTGTACATCGGAAATGGAAAAGGCTTATAATCCTTCTGAATATGAGACTCGAATATACGAATTTTGGATGGATAATAATTTGTTTCATTCGGAACCCGATAAAGATAAACCTCCTTTTACGATAGTCATACCACCACCTAATGTAACGGATGTACTTCATATAGGACATGCTTTGAATAATACGATACAAGATATATTGATAAGATGGAAAAAACTCGAAGGTTATAATACGGAATGGTTGCCCGGAGTGGATCATGCCGGGATTGCAACACAGGTAAAGGTTGAAGAGGAGCTGGAAAAGCAGGGCAAAAAGAGAGAGGATATTGGAAGAGAGAAATTTCTCGAATTTGTATGGGAATGGAAACATAAACACGGGAATGAAATTACTGACCAATTGAAAAAAATCGGTTGTTCCTGTGACTGGGAAAGAGAACATTTTACAATGGATAAGAACCTTTCAAGAGCTGTTAAGAAAGCATTTGTTACACTTTATAAAGAAGGTTTGATTTACAGGGACAACTATATTATTAACTGGTGTCCGAGATGCCATACTGCGATTTCGAATGAGGAGGTTGACCATATTGAAGATAAAGGTTACCTCTATTATATTAAATATCCTTTAAAAAATGGTAAGGCGTATCTAACGGTTGCAACTACAAGACCGGAAACGATGTATGGTGATACAGCTGTTGCCGTAAATCCCAATGATAAAAGGCATTCTTGTTTTATTGGGGAAAATGTAATACTTCCCCTGACGGGGAGGGAAATCCCTGTTATAGGAGATGAATATGTTGATATGGAATTCGGGACAGGAGCACTGAAAATTACACCTGCTCATGATCCGAATGATTTTAAAATAGGTAAAAAGCATAATTTGGAAACAGTTATTGCAATAGATTTAAAGGGATTTATGACCGATAAAGCAGGGAAGTTAGAAGGTGAATCAAGAGAAAAGGCAAGAGATAAGACTATAGAGTTGCTTGAAGAGAATGGTTATTTAATAAAGGTTGAGAACTATACTCATAGCGTAGGCCACTGTTACAGATGTAAAACAGCAATCGAACCGTATATTTCCAACCAATGGTTTGTTAAGATGAAACCATTAGCTGAACCGGCACTTAATGCGGTAAAGAATGGGCATATAAAATTTACTCCGGAACATTGGACAAAGGTATATTTGCATTGGATGGATAATATTCACGACTGGTGTATATCAAGACAATTATGGTGGGGGCATCAGATCCCTGTGTTTTATTGTGAGGATTGCGGTGAAATAATTGTCGAAATGGAGGATCCCGAAAAATGCCCGAAATGTGGAAGTTCGAATATAAGACAGGATTCCGATGTTCTTGATACATGGTTCTCTTCATGGTTATGGCCATTCTCGACATTTGGTTGGCCTGAGAAAACAGAGAATTTAAGATATTATTACCCAACGGATGTACTTACGACTGCTTCGGAAATTATATTTTTCTGGGTTGCAAGGATGATAATGGCCGGAGAAAAATTTGTCGGTGATATACCTTTTCATAATGTTTACATTCATGGAACTATACGCGATAATAAGGGTGTTAAAATGAGTAAATCATTAGGAAATGGTATAGATCCGAGGGATATTATTGATAAATATGGTGCTGATGCCCTTAGATTCAGTATGATAGCAGTTTCAGGAAAGGGACAGGATCCTCATATAGGGTATAATACATTCGAAATTGGTAGAAATTTTGCTAATAAAACATGGAATATCGGGAGATTTATTCTATCGAAAGATGTTGGTATTGATAAAGTCAACCTTTTGGATGTTAATGATGTAGACAGATGGATTTTAGAAGAATTCGATATACTATCTGACAATTACAGAAAGAAAATGGCAAATTTTGATTTTCAGGAAGCTTCGATGGATGTTTATGAATTTATCTGGCATAAACTGGCTGACTGGTATATAGAATATGTTAAGAAAAATAATTCAATCAACGGATTTAACATTGCCCTATCCGTTTATGAGAAAAGTTTACATTTATTGCATCCTTTTATGCCATTTATAACAGAAGTTATATATAAAAAGATACACAGTGAAAGTAGCACAATACTTAAATCCTCATTCCCTGAAAAATATATGATAAAGAAGGGTTATGATATTGAAAAGATATTGGAGATAGTACGTTCATTAAGAAATATAAAGTCGGAAATGGGTATAGATATTAAAAAGTCGATAGATGTTCGATTATTAGTTGAGAATAATATCGATAAAAAAACAGGTTCACTTTTAAAATCCGTTATTCGAGATTTTACTCCTGTTAATAATATAACATTTACAAGGGATAGAGATAGCATCAGTAATTCAATCTGTATCCCAGTAGAAAAATTCGAGGTTTGTATTCCAATTGAGGGCAATATAAATATTACAAAACAGATAACAAAGCTAAATAGTGAAATTGATTTTTTAAAAATGGAATTGGTGAAGATAGAAAAGCAACTTGGTAGTGATTCGTTTCTAAACAAAGCACCTATCGATATAATTAATTCGATCAAAGAAAAGAGAGAAAAACATACTGAAAAAGCAAATAAGATTCACAAATACATTAAACTTTTAAAGGAATCGAATTGAAACAAAAGATTTTAAAGGGAATAAAAATATTATTTACAATAAGTACAATTATAATAATCGTTATAATGGTACTAACGGTAAAGAAAGAGACTTTTACATATCTTGAAAAATCAAAACCTTTCTATCTCGGACTTACTCTATTGGCATGGTTCGGATACATATTTTTTGACTGTTACAGGGTGCAGATTTTATCAAAAGCTCTTCATAGAAAGGTTTCTTTAATAACTGCTGCTGAGGTAATTCTTTCCGGTTTGTTTTTAGCGGGTGTAACACCTTTTCAAACAGGAGGTTTACCCGTTCAATTATATATTTTAAAAAAGAAGAATATATCAGTAGGGCAGGGAACATTAATTCTTCTATTCAGGGGGATTTTAGGCTTTGGCGTACAATTATTACTCATTCCAATTATATTGCTGTCATTTCATGCATATTTGAAAAGCGCAATAATTGTAATATTACTAAGATATTTTATGGGATTCTACATTGTGGTTATAATACTTATGATTTTTATCCTTAAGAAAACAGATACTTTCAAGAGATTTGTCTTGAATAAAATTACTATTTATAAAAGAAAAAGACATATTGAACATGAAATAAAAATTGAAAGACCTATTAATATGGTTTTAAATGAGATAGATGAGTTTAAGATTGGTCTTAAACTCTATTTTGCAAGAAGGAAATCCTTACTATTTCTTGCATTTATATCTACACTTATTTCAATGTTATTTTATTATTTTATGGCGCCTATGTTGCTTTTGGCTCTTGGACAGGATGCTCCGATCTTACTTGCAGTTGCATTCCAGGTTATTCTTCAAATGGTATTGCTGTTTATGCCGACTCCCGGAGCAAGTGGAATAGCAGAAGGTAGTTTCATTGCACTTTTTCAGGTTATTTGCCCCAAAGCATTACTTGGGATTTATACTTTATTGTGGAGACTTTTTACATTTTATATAGGGGCAGGAATTGGCGGATTTATTTTTATTAAAATTTTGCATTTTCCTGAACCACAGGAGGAGAATGAAGAATTGAAAAGGGGAATTATAATTAATGAAAAAGAAGATAATTGATAAAAATAAAATAAAAACAGGCATAAAGTTATTTTTAGCATTAACAGTGTTATCATTTTTAATAATTATTCTGTTAACAGGTTCTAAGGAAACATTAGAGGCATTCAAAAAAATTACGGTAAGGTATTTTATTTTAACTGTGATTCTCGCATTGATATTTGCATATTTTAATGCCATAAGGATAATATATATATCAAGAACGATGGGGAAAAATTTATCAATTCTCGATTCATTTTATTTTGCTCTCGGAGGGAATTTACTTGGTGCTATTACCCCTTTTCAATCGGGAGGGGCACCATTTCAAATTTATCTACTTGGGAAGAGGGGTTTTTCTGTTGCAGAAAGTACTGCATTAATTGTCATTCGTGGTGTATTACCAGCTTTGATTGTACCTATTGCACTACCATTTGTAGCTTTGAAATATGCATCTTTTTTCAATTCAAGGGCTGTTTCAATAATATTATTTTACCTTTTAATTTTATATCTTTCCATATTGATAATTTTTCTTCTAATATTTTTTCTGCCAGGACCTTTTGAAAAATTCTTATTAAATAGGGTTAAGAATGAAAAAATAAGAAATAAAATTCCCGTAATATTTAAAAGTTTAAATGATTTCAAAATTACAATATTCAATTTCTTTTCGAAAGGTGGTAAAAACGCATTTTTGGCTATATTATTTACATATATATCTCTATTCGCTAATTTTCTGCTTGCTCCCTCTATTTTATATACAATAGGACTTACACCTAATATAATCGATGCGACTGTTGTTCAATTTATTCTTACATATATACTTGCATTCACACCGACTCCGGGGGCAAGCGGAGCTGCGGAACTTGCAGGAGCAGCACTATTTTCAACAATATGTCCAAAACATTATATTCCTATATATATAATATACTGGAGGTTTTTCTCGAACTATCTGTTTTCCATTATTGGAGCTTTTTTTCTTTTGGATTTTATAAGAAAAGATGTATAGAACAGGGAAAGATAGTACAAACAGGAAAGCCATAGAGAGCGTAAATTGTAAACCGTAAACCGTAAATTGAAAATTGGTTAAATTGTCATTTCGAGGATTGAAACGACAAAACAATCTTTATCTTTATATTGCGTCTCTACGACCAATAAATAATTAATTCTCTTTTCTTCGTGTAATTCGTTGTTATTTACTTTCCCTACGGCTGATGTCTGGTGTCTGAAGTCTGATGTCTATTTCTCCTAATTCGTGCAATTTGTCTCCAATTCGTGGAATCAAGGTAAAAAATTATTCTCTTCTCTTAGTGTAA
>JAGLYS010000286.1 GCA_023132105.1 Caldifarciminota bacterium | reverse complement strand
TCCTCGCCCTTGATGGGAGAGGATTTAGGTGAGGGTACTGATGAGAGCGTAAACCGTAAACCGTAATTTGTGTAATTGTAGGGGCAGACCCCTGAGTCTGCCCTTTCTTTTCGTGAAATTAGTTTCAATTCGTGTAATAGAAGCAATAAATATTCCCTTCTCTTTCTCCTTAGTGAAATTCGTTATAAATTAGTGAATTCGTGGTGGTTCTCTCCCTTTCCCTCACTCTCTGCTGATGTCTATTATATATTCTTCGTAAATTCGTGGCTATTCCCTCTCTTCTCCCCTATTATTTATTGTATTATCCTATTCATTAAATATCTTACTTTGGGTAATCTTTCATGAATATATCGCTCAGCAGTTTTTACTTTGTCTTCGGAATATTTTGCATTTTTAAGTAAATATGTTGAAATCAAAAGAATCGATGCAATTTCAACCAGGTCGTATTCATAGTAATCTTTTCTCCCTGCATTTTTCTCTTCCTTTAATTGCTTAATCAATTCCTCATAATCATTTACAGCTGCTTTTAATTTGTTTAATTCACTTATAAGACCCCTTTCAGCGTTTTCCAGTTCATCTCTTAAAAGTTCAAAGAGTCTACCTGAAGTAATTGAACCTATTGCAGCTACAACCTGTAATTGCGTTGTTCCCTCGTATATACTTGTAATCCTTATATCCCTGCTAAGACGCTGCACTTTAAAATCCCTCATATAACCCGTACCACCATGAATCTGTACGGCATCATAACATATTTTATTCCCCATTTCAGTAAGATAAAATTTGGAAAGAGCTGTTAGGAAACCTGTAATCCTATCATATTTTTTAGCCAAAATCCTTATATCCTTATCTCCTGTCTCCTCATATTCCTTATTATACATTTTTTTGTAATCGATACTCAGGGATGTGTTATAGAGTAGTGCTCTCATTGCATCAAGTTCCATCTCCATATCATCGAGCATTCGTCTCACCATTGAAAAATTAATAATAGTTTTACCGAATTGCTCCCTTTCATTTGCATATGCATAAGCTTCCCTATATGCTTCTTCACTTATTCCAAGAGCCTGTGCTGCCACACCGAGTCTTGCACCATTCATCAGTGCCATTACATATTTTATTAGTCCAAGTCCCTTTTTTCCAACGAGTTCTGCTTTTGTACCATGGTATTCAAGTTCACATGTAGGAGAACCATGAATACCAAGTTTATCCTCTATCCTTCTTATTTTAATGGTATCATCCTTTTCAATGATAAACATCGAAAGTCCTCTTGCATCTGTTGTATGCTCTTCGCTTCTTGCCAAAATCAAAGAAACCTCTGCATTGCCATTTGTTATAAATCTTTTAACACCATAAATTCTGTAACACTGTTCCTTTTCATCCCATACAGCTTTTGTTCTTACTGATTGCAAATCACTCCCTGCATCAGGCTCGGTTAAAATCATGGCACCGGTTACCTCCCCCTTTGCAAACATCGTACAGTATTTCCTCTTCTGTTCCTCACTTCCGAATTCATTGATTGTTTCACCAATATCCTGTAAGCCAAAGAGATTCATAAAACTTCCATCAGCTCTTGAAACAATTTCAACCATCATGGCATATATCGTTATCGGAAAATTAAGTCCTTCATATTTTCTTGGAAGTGTAACACCATTAAGTCCCGATTTTATAATCATTTCAAGATTTATCTGCGTACCTTTGGCATATGTAACAGTACCTCTATCGAACTGCGCTCCTTCTTCATCAACGGAATCGGCATTTTCAGCGATTACATCACCTGCTATTTTTCCAGCTACATCCAGTGCCAAATCATAATTTTGTATTGCTTCTTCGTAACTATCCGGAGCAAAATCACATTTTCCTTCCTCTTTATAATTATTTTCATATAGACTTACCAATTCACTAAGATCATAATTTTTGAGGTAAAACTCTATATCGTTATTATCTTTATAATAATTAGCCATATTGTCTCCTATTTCCCCATTTCTTTGTATGTTTTAATCATAAGAGGTAGTATCGTATTTATATCCCCGACTATTTTTACATGAGCAATATCAAATATAGGGGCATCAGGGTCCGAATTAATGGCGATTATAGTTCCGGAATTTTCCATACCTACTCTGTGTTGAACTGCTCCACTAATTCCAAATGCAAAATAAACTCTTGGTTTCACAACTGTACCTGTTTGTCCCACCTGATGATCTTTTGATATAAATCCAAAGTCAACAGCAGCTCTTGAAGCGCCTACTTCAGCTTTTATTAATTTTGCAAATTCAAACATTTTATTGAAATTTCCTTTAGAGCCCATTCCGGCTCCACCCGAGACAATTATATTGGCACCTTTAAGATCTACTGTTTTCTCTTTTATGATTCTCTTCAATATCGTGATCTTCTTATCCTTATCACTCAGTTCTACACCAATCTCAACAACCTTTCCTTTCAGGGAATAGTCAGGTTCTATCATATGCATTACACCTTCTCTTACCGTTGCCATTTGTGGGTGCATTTCAGGATTTACAATAGTTGCAATAATATTACCACCCCATGCCGGTCTGATTTGATAAAGAAGATTTTTCCAGGTTTTTTTCATATATTCAAAATTACCGATTCTTAAATCAGTACAATCCGCTGTAAGACCACATTTTAAAGATGATGCGATTCTTGGAGCAAGATCTCTCCCAATATTTGTAGCCCCGTACAATATTATCTGAGGGTTCGATTCCTTAATTATTTTTAACATTGCTTTTGTGTAAGGAAGTGTTTTGAATTCCTTAAATTCGCCATCATTTACGGAATAGATTATATCAACACCAAAAGCATAAAGCTTGCTGTAAAATTCGGTATTATTATCGCCTATAATAGCTGCATGAAGATCCGTATCTAATTTCTCTTTAAGTTCATTACCTTTAGATAACAACTCAAGAGATACATCTTGAATACTTTTTCCATTATTTTCAATAAATATCAATATACTCTTTTTCATGCTCTACTCCACCAGATGGTTTTTAACTAAATCTTCAAACAATTCGGAAATCCCTTTCTCATCAGAGGAATAATTCTTGATGTCCTTCTTTGTTATTACAACGGATTCTATATTCTTCACTTTTGTGGGTGAGCCATTCAATCCGACTATGTCCTCTTCTATACCAATCTCATTTAATCCGAGAACAGGTATCTTTATTTTTGCATCTTCCTTAATATCTGCTTTTTTATATTTCATCAAGAATTTTATATTTTCAAGCCTTGGTATATTTGCCTCTTTAGTTATTGTTAAAAGTAACGGTAATTCTCCTTTGACCATCTCTATGCCATTATCAGTCTCCCTTGATACGAATATATGATTATTCTCTATTCTATCCATATTAATTGTGTATGTAATTTGTGGGATACTCAATTTTTCTGCAACTTGAGGACCAACCTGAGCTGTATCACCATCTATTGCCTGCCTCCCGCAAATAACTATATCAAAATCAGGTTCACAGTATCTTATTGCTCCTGCTAATGCTATAGAAGTTGCAAGTGTATCCGAGCCGGCGAGTTTCCGATCACTTATAAGAACTACCTTATCTGCTCCTCTATATAACGAATCCTTTAATATCTCTTTAGCATTCGGTGGCCCCATGGAAATTACCGTAACTTCTGCCTGATATCTATCTTTTAGTTCAAGAGCAAGTTCAAGAGCATTTAAATCCTCCGGATTGAAAATTGCTTCAAGAGCCTGTCTATTAAGAGTTCCATCCTCTTTCATTGCGTTTTCAGGGACATTTTTTGTATCTGGAACCTGTTTTACCAAAACAACAATCTTCATTCAAACCTCCATATCGAATATTGGGAATATTATCATATTATCAGTAGTGTGTCAAAGCAGTACATTATAAGTGAAGTAGATAGGTATGAATAGCATATACAAGTCGTAAGAAACAGTAGAACGATAATCATAAATTATTAAAGATTATAGGGACAAACCCCT
>JAGLYS010000285.1 GCA_023132105.1 Caldifarciminota bacterium | reverse complement strand
CATTTTTGGATAAAGACGCTTTTAAGATACGTATTGAGAAAAACCCCAAAGTTTCCTGCAAAGCAATTGAACTTATTCAACGCAATATGATGGCGGGAAAGGAAGGAATGGGTAGTTACATTTCAGGGTGGCACCTGGGAAAGAAAGGAAATGTCGAAAAGCTTATTGCATACACCCCCGTTTATCTCGATAAACACATATGGTCGGTAGCGGTATGTACCCCACTCAGCGAGGTCAAGGAAATTTCTTATATAACTAAACGCTCTGAACTTCTTACATTAATCCTTGTCATATCGATACTCATAATAGGCGGAATTTTCTTTTTCCTGGTATCATATCGTTGGTCACATTTCCTTGAACTGGAAATTATAAAAAAATCCATGGAACTAAGGGAAACCAGTAATTATCTTAACAACTTAATAAAACATGCGAATGCTCCAATCATCGTATGGGATTCGAATAAGCGAATAACTATCTTTAATAAAGCTTTCGAGAAAATGAGCGGATGGACTGAAAAAGAGATAATCGAACAGTCTTTGGATATTTTATTTCCCGAAGAAAATTACTATGCTTCCCTCGACAAAATTAAAAACACATTAAAAGGAAAAAACTGGGAAACCGTAGAAATACCTATTCTTCATAAAAATGGAAATATCCGAACAGGATTATGGAATTCCGCTAATATTTATAGCGAGGATGGTAGAACATTATTTGCAACCATTGCTCAGGGACAGGACATTACAGATCGCAAGCAGACAGAAAGGAAATATACGGAACAGCTAAAAAATCTTATTGAGTTGGGGAATCAGATGAGGATGGAATTACGATTGGATATATTACTACAAAGTATATGCAATATGATAGTTGATTCTCTTGGCTGGCGTCAGGTTATTTTATCACTTAGAGATTACGACTCTAAAATATCGCGTCCTGTATCTATGGCTGGCTATAATAAAAAAACAATAAAGGAAATACTATCCAAACCACCCGTACCAATAAAGGAAGCAGAAAAATTCCAGCAGAAAAAATTCAAGATAAGTCGTTCCTATTATATCGATCATACACATTGGAATGAGATGAAAGGATATCCGGCAGATCTGATAATAAAACATACGGATGATTTAAAACCGAATGGTTGGAATGAAAAAGACATATTATTAATTCCTATCCAGGGGAAGGATAACATCCTCGGCTTTATATCTCCTGATAATCCGACAGATGGAAAAAGACCTACAAAGGAGATAATTCAGGCTTTAGAGATATTTGCTGATCAAGCGGCAGTATCTATAGAGAATGCAAGACTATACGGACAAGCACAACAGGAAATTGCGGATCGCAAGCTGGCAGAAGAAGCATTAAAGCATAGATTAATTGCATTATCACAACCTTTATATGATGTAGAGGATATAAAACTTACCGATATTATCGATATTGATATTTTACAGAAATTACAGGATGGTTTTGCAGAATCATATGATGTTGCTTCTCTTATATTTGATGATAAAGGAAGTCCTATAACCAAACCAAGTAAGTTTACTGATTTTTGTAAGATAATTCGAGGAACAGAGAAGGGTATGCAAAACTGTAAATTCTCCGACGCTTGTCTTTCGAAATTAACACCCGATAAACCGTCTAAAATAGCTACATGTAAAAACTTCAAGGAGATACTTGACGGTTCGGTAGCTATAATTATAGGGAAAAATCAAGTAGCTACATGGGGCATAGGACAACGGCTTATTTCTGAAATCTCATCTGAAACGATACGCAAGTTTGCAGTGGAAATCGGTGTAGACACTGAACAACTTATATCCGCTGGGAAAAAATTAAAAATCGGGACAAGGAAACAATTTAAACGAGCCTTATCTTTTCTTGAATCTGTAGCCAGTGATATTTCCTTGCTTGGACTGCAGAATATTCAACAGGCTCATGAAATTATAGAGCGAAGAAAAGCAGAGAAAGAACTCGCCATTGAAAAAGAAAAGTTATCTGTAACCTTACAAGCTATTGGTGACGGTGTAATTACTACGGATATAAATGGAAAAATAATTCTATTTAACAAAGTTGCGGAAAAACTTACAGGTTGGAATGAGAAAGAAGCTATTGACAGACCTCTTAGTGAAATCTTCAATGTTGTCAATGAAAGAACCCGTAAACCTATTGAAGAATTAGTTGATAAAGTGCTAAAATCCGGCAGTAGAACAGGCTTTGTAAATTATCCGATTCTTATAGCAAAGGATGGAACGGAAAGCATAATTGCAAATAATAGTGCACCGGTTCGAGATAAAGAAAATAAAATTATTGGAGTAGTTCTTGCATTTCATGATATTACCGAACAACGGAGGGCAGAAGAAGAACTTCAAAAAGCAGCTAAACTTGAGTCTGTTGGTATTTTAGCCGGGGGTATTGCTCATGATTTCAATAATATTTTAACAGGTATAATAGGGAATATTTCACTAGCAAGGATGCATGCCCTACCTAAAAGTAAGATTTTCAAAGCATTGGAAAATGCTGAAGGAGCATCGCTTAGAGCAAAGGATTTGACCTATCAACTACTCACATTTTCACAGGGCGGAATTCCCATTAAGAAAGCAACTTCTATTGTAGAAATTATAAAGGATTCAGTTCGCTTTACTCTAAGGGGATCCAATGTTAGATGTGATTTTTCTTTTCCCAATAATCTCTTTCCCGTAGAAATTGATGTAGGTCAGATAAATCAGGTAATCAACAATTTTATTATCAATGCTGATCAAGCAATGCCGGAAGGTGGATTAATTAAAATAGGGGTTAAAAACACCACAGTAGATAATGAATCCTCTCTTCCGTTAGATAGAGGTAAATATATAATGATTACCATAAAAGATGAGGGAATTGGGATACCGGAAGAATACCTACAGAGGGTATTCGATCCTTATTTCACCACAAAACGGAAAGGAAGCGGATTAGGACTTGCCGTATCTTATTCTATAATTAGAAACCATGGTGGCTATATAACAGTAGAATCAAAACTGGATATTGGAACAACATTTTATATCTATCTTCCTGCTTCGGAGAAAAAGATAAAGGGGCAAAAAACGGAGGAAGGAAAACCTCTTGTTGGCAAGGGTAGAGTTTTATTGATGGACGATAAGGAAGTAATAAGAAATACAGTTGGGGAAATGCTTGAAGTTATTGGTTATGAAGGAACATTTGTAAAGGATGGTATTGAAGCAATTGAAGTATACAAACAATATAAGCTATTGGGAACCCCTTTCGATGTTGTTATAATGGATTTAACCATACCCGGCGGTATGGGTGGTAAAGAGACTATAAAGAGACTACTGTTGATAGATCCTGCTGCCAAGGTAATAGTTTCAAGCGGTTATTGTAATGACCCTATAATGGCTAATTATGAGAAATTCGGATTTAAGGGTGTTATTACAAAACCATATAATATGGAAGAATTAAGTAAAATTTTACATAAGATAATAATGAGAGAATCGGATTAAATTCCTAATCCCTTTTTTATATCTGTTTTTTGTACTACAAACTATTCTATAAAATAAATTTTGATATGCTAAAATATCATCTCTATAATGTAGAACCAGAAAGGAATTGTAATTAGTGAAAATATTGTAGAAAAAGCGATTACTCCGGACACAAGCTTTTTATCCATATCTATATATTCCTCAAAGAATGGAGACATTGCAGCGGTTGGCATAACCGATTCCACAAGAATAACTTTCTGCATAATTATATCGACAGGGAATATAAGTCTTGTAACAAAGCATGTTAGAATACCTAATATAAATCCGAACAAAATCCTATGAGCCGTAGCTGAAATAATTATACTCAGTTGAGATCTTTTCATCCTAAATTTAAAATTCAATCCAATTGTAAAGAGTATCATAGGGATTGTAAAACCTGCGAATTTAATAATAAAATCCCATACTAATTCCGGTATCGTTATATTGATAAGATTCATTGAAATTGCCAATATTGCCGAAATAATAGGAATGGATGCATTTTTTATCAGTATAATCAATAATTTATGGTTGCCTTTCGTAGAATGTTTTTTATTTCTAAAATATAATAATACAAAACCGATTGTTAAAAATGCAGGCCAAAATATCAATGTAAAGAATACGGATCTTGTAAAACCCGGGTCCCCATAAAGATAATAAAGTACCCCCCAACCTAAATAACCGTAATTCCCTGCAAAAGTGGTAAATGCATAAGAATTTTGTTCTTTTTTCTTTTTACTTATATAATTCGATATAATGTATGCTGTTATGGCAAATAATAATGTCAACAATATAAGGGAAAACATTGCAGGATAAATCTGAGTCAAACTTTCCATATTAGCTTTAAAAAGATTTTTGAATATTATAAACGGAACACTTACCTTTACAACGAACTTACGCAGTGTATTGATTTCGTCTTCTTTGAATACTCCAAGAATTCTAAATATATATCCGAATGCAATAGGAAGCATTATCGCAATAACTATAAGAATGATATTCATAAATCTATATTATTCAATTATTATCAATAAATCAAGGGAAATATTGGTAACAAATATCAATCTTTATTCTAATTTTAATAAATCAAGTGTAAGGGGTGGTAGTCCCATTCTGGCGGTCATTTCATGAACAAATTGTCTAAAATAAGGCCATGTATGAAGAGGGAGACTTATTTCCGAGAATACACTAAATATTTTCTTTGTTATAGGGGTTTTATACCTATATGTAATATTATATATAACATTAATAATAAAACCTTCTTCTTCTCCTTTCCTGTTTCCACTCAGTTTATATTCATGCTTTACTATAAATTTATTATCTTCAAGTTTTTTATAACTTTTTTTCTCCTTAATTAATATTTTAGCTGGAGGTGAAAAACCTTCTTTAACCTCTGCCTCTGAGTATATTATCTTTATCCCGATAAGATTAAGACCACTTATGAATTCATTGTAAAGGTTTGTACTTAATTTTTCTTTTTTCATTGTGGAACTCCATTGTATTGGTATTTGGATTGTTTTTCTCTAATAATTCCGGCACTTGAAGATATTCTTTCTTTGTATATTCCCTTTGCATTACTACTTAAAAGTTGAGGTTTACTATTCAACTCGTATAATTCTGTCTTCATTTTGTCCATTTCCCAATAAATGCTTTTGATTTCACTTCTTATTTCTTTAATAACACTCCTCTCTGAAAGCAAAGATACAATCATTTGATTAAGACTTACTCCTTCCCTTTCAGCGAGGTGTGAAATCCTTTTATGAATATATTTTGGTAATCTGACTAAAAATTTTCCACTATATTCTTCCATTTCCTTCGGTTTGGGAATTTCAAATCCATCTTCAATTGCAGATTCAAGCCATAATTCCTTTGCTTCGTTTATGTTTTTCATTACCTCTTCTATTGTATCCCCTTGCGTCATACACCCGGAAAGTTCTTCAATTTCAACAAAATATCCTCCTGCTTCTTCAGGTATAATCCTGATAGAATAAGGAAGTTTCATATAATATTGAAGAAGATCTTTTTTATTTTTTGTGGTTCTCATACCACTCCTCCAGATTTAATTTGTCTCTTACTCTCTTTATATAAATTCTCCTTACACTCCTACCTTTAATAGCTGGCACAACTATATAACTATTCCCTTTCTTGAAATTAAAATGATCTCCTTTTGCTTTTCCCTCTTTCCAGCCAAATGATTTCAATATATTCCTTAATTCTTCTAACCTCATTTCTGATGGTAAACCAC
>JAGLYS010000284.1 GCA_023132105.1 Caldifarciminota bacterium | reverse complement strand
AAAAAAGTGGTGTTCAAATATTCAACTTAATAAAGGTTGAAGATGTTATATTAAAAGATAATTCAGTTCAGGGAATTGTAATTAATTGGTCTCCTGTTTTAAAATTAGGATTGCATGTTGATCCTTTAGGTGTAAAATCCAGAGCTGTACTTGATTCAACAGGTCATCCTGCTGAATTGACAAATACATTAGTAGAAAAATCAGGTATCAGATTAAATACAAATACAGGGAAATTCGAAGGTGAAAAACCGATGAATGCACATCTTGGTGAAATTCAAACGGTAAAAAATACAAAAGAAATATATAATAATTTTTTTGTTTCCGGCATGGCTGCAAATGGAGTATTTGGTGGATTCAGAATGGGACCTATATTCGGAGGGATGTTATTATCAGGGAAAAAGGTGGCGTATTTAATAAAGGAGGCATTATCAAAAGAATAATAGATGTCAATTTGAATAGATTTCGAGAAGGTCTTAGAGTGATTGAAGAGACTGTGAGATTTGTTTTAAATGATTGTGAACTTGCAAAGGAAATAAAAAGAATAAGAGAAGAATATAGAAGTATCGTATGTTATTTTGGTGATGATATATTGCAACACAGAGATTCTCAAACCGATATCGGAAAAAGTAATGATTTTGATTTTAGTATTAGACGAAATATAAAAGATGTTGTTCTTCGTTCATTCGGAAGAGTAGAAGAATCTATGAGAGTTATCGAAGAATATGGTAAGATAATTAATAAAGATGTATCGGTAAAAGCCAAAACAATAAGATTTCATCTCTATGCACTGGAAAAGGAAACAATAAATAAGCTAAATAAAATTATAAAATCATTCGGAAATGATTACGGATTATATTTAATTTTGACTAACCCTAATGTTGGTTACCAAAAATTGGCTGAGATTGCTGTTGATGAAGGAGTATGTGTCATTCAATTAAGAGATAAATCATTAGATGATAATAAATTGCTCCGATTAGCTAAGGAATTACGAGGTATAACACAGGATAGTGATACATTATTCATTGTAAATGACAGAGTTGACATAGCAATTCTGTCGGAAGCTGATGGTGTTCATGTAGGTAAAAATGATATTTCCGTTTCGGATATAAGAAAGTTATCACAAAGATTGATTATAGGCAAATCAACACATACACTTGGACAATTGAAATCCGTATTATCTGAATATCCTGATTATGTGGGTATTGGTCCGATATTTAAGACAAATACAAAAAAAGTACCAGATAAGATTTTGGGAGTCTATAATGCAAAAATAATGATGGAATATTCGAATATCCCAGCGGTAGGTATAGGCGGTATCAATGATCAGAACATTGAAGATGTTTTAAATATAGGTTTTAGAAATTTCAGCATCATTAAACATATAAATATAAGTGAAAATCCCAAAAATGCTATTAGAAAAATTAATAAATTATGTAGGAGATATTATGACACAAAGAATTAAAGCAATAAACGGAATAATCACAAACGAAATGGAAATAGCTGCTTCATTTGATGGTGTTTCTCAGAAATTTATTATGGAGGGTATAAAAAACGGAAAAATAGCACTACCTCATAATAAAAAAAGAAAGAAAGAATATTATTATGCAATAGGAGAAGGGCTTTCAACTAAAATAAATGCAAATATAGGGGCAAGTCCATATCATATAAATCTAAATGAAGAATTATTAAAAATGAAAGTAGCTATTGAATCCGGGACTCATTCTATTATGGACCTCTCTTTAGGTAATAAAATCAAAACAATAAGAAAGAAATTATTAGAAAAGTGCCCTGTTATGTTAGGAACAGTTCCTTTATATGAAACAGCATTTGAGCTATCTGTAAATAAAAGGGATATTACGGACTTGAAGATAAATGATTTCCTTAAAGTAATTGAAGAACAAGCTATTGATGGTGTTGATTTTATGACAATTCATGCTGGTGTAACAAAGAGTTCAATCCGGAAATTTCTAAACCAAAAAAGGCAGTTGAATGTTGTTTCAAGAGGTGGATCAATTATGACTGCATGGATTAAGTATAATAATAAGGAATCTTTTATATACGAGAATTTTGATAGTATTCTTGATATATTAAGGGAATATGATGTTACGATATCATTAGGAGATGGTTTACGCCCCGGTGCTATAAATGATTCGACTGATAGGGGACAGATAGAAGAGCTTCTTATGCTTGGTGAGCTTACGGAGAGAGCATGGGAAAAAGGGGTACAAGTCATTGTAGAAGGTCCCGGTCATATTCCTATAAATAGAATAAAAACAAATGTGGAGATACAGAAGGAATTATGTAATAATGCTCCGTTTTATGTTCTTGGTCCTCTTGTAAATGATATTTCAGCAGGTTATGATCATATTGCAGGAGCAATAGGTGGGGCAATTGCAGCATATTATGGAGCGAATTTTTTATGTTATGTTACACCTTCTGAACATCTTAGGTTACCCAGCATCGATGATGTACGAGAAGGTGTGATTTCAAGCAAAATTGCTGCATTTTCAGCTGATCTTGCAAAAGGAATACCTTGTGTGGTTAATAGAAATACTGCAATGTCTGATTATAGAAAAAATCTGGATTGGAGTATGCAAATAAAAAATTCAATTTATCCGCCAAAAGCACTAAAATATAGGAATGAATCTGAAATAGGGAATGATGAAGTTTGTACAATGTGTGGAGATTTCTGTGCTATTAAAAAACTAAATGAAATAATATAGATTCCGAAACAAGTTCAGGATTATAGGAGAGGGTTATATGAATTACAGCTGGGAAGTATGTCTATACATATCTGTCTATATAATCAATTTATTATTGACAAATATATAATCATTGTTGTATTATATTTATTATGATTATTAGGGATAGGTGAAGGATTAATGATACCGTTTGAAGTCATTATGGCTTTTGGTACTTCCTCCCTGTCCCTTTATTGAAAGGGTGTTTGTTTAATATGAATATTATTGATACAGTTTTAAAATATAATAACACTCCATTAGATGAATTTGAAGGCTTTTCTCCAAATGATATGCGTAATTTATTATATTCAACATTTGATGAAAAAACATCTCCGATGGTGATAAATACGGAAATAGATAATAAATTAATTGAAAATGTAGCATTCTATAAACACATAATTCAATATTTAGAAATATTGAAGGAAGAAGAACCTTTAAAACTAACTCAATTGGGTAATTTACCAAGGAAATTATGTAGAAGGCTTTGTGATCTTGATTTTTATGAAGATGAATCGTCTAAAAGATATTTTGAAGAATTTCCTTTAATGAAAGAAGAAGACTCAGCTTATATAAATATGATTAATGTACTTACACAATTAAGCGGATGTACAAAGATAAGATATGGAAAAATGACATTAACAAAAAAATGTAAAAAATACTTAGACTCTAAAGAAACTTCAGAATTTTATATCCATATACTTGAATCTTTTATTAAAAAATTCAATTGGGCATTTTCTGATTTTTATCAGGAAGTTCAGATTATTCAAGATGGATTTGCATTCTCTATTTATTTAGTGCAGAAGTACGGAGATAAGAAAAGAGAGTTAGAATTTTATTGTGATAAATATTTAAAGGCGTTTCCCAATTTAATAAAAGAATTTTTTGGTGAATCATATTCAAACAGTAAACATCTATTTCAAAATTGTTATCACACAAGAGTTTATGAAAGATTTTTAAAAAAATTCGGATTAATTGAAATAGAAGATAAATATAAATTTCCCGCAGAAAAACACTTTATTATTAAAACAGAATTATTAGATCAACTTATCAAATGGAAGAAATTAGAACCATAATGATAAAAAGAAACGATTATAATCCGTTTCCAGCATATTTTAATTGGATTATAGTCTCAAAATGGGAGCACATAAATATATAAATGTAAATATATTAAAAATTAAATTATATCAGGTGTAATTACCCATCCTATTATCCATTTTCCCGACTTATCTCTATCCATACATACAACTCCAGCATTTTTAAAATCTATAATATCATTATTCTCTTCACCTGTCAGCAAATATGATGATAATATTTTTAAATGAGGAAGATGTCCAACAATAATGGTATCCTCATCAATATTTGAAATATTTGCCACCCAA